>CASBQE010000094.1 GCA_949127665.1 Synechococcales cyanobacterium PMM_0083 | reverse complement strand
TAACCTCTAAGCAGTTGGTCAAGCAATTCGGGTTGAAAGGTCATCATGATTTTGTCTCAAGTTCAGTAGTTTATTAGATCTCAACTTCTGACCTTTGACACAATCTAATTTACAGTCCCGAACTCAAAGCTCTGTTGGCACCCTTTGGCATTACCCAGTTCTACACAGATGGTTGGGGAGCCTATGAACGTCATCTTGAACCCGTGTTTCATACTGTTGGTAAAATCAATACTCAAACCATTGAGCGCAAACATTTGACCTTACGCACCAGAATTAAGCGACTGGCTCGCAAAACGATTTGCTTTTCCAAATCAACCTGGTTGCATGATGTGGTCATCGGACTATTTATCAACCGTTATGAGTTTGAATTACCTATATAGCTTTCGATCCACATGTCTAGAACACTACCTAAGGCAATAGGTCTTTAGAGGTGTCTCAATTGAGCAGCGTAGTCAACAAAAAAGCAAGCTGTTGTTGAGTTTCATTCATCACTCTTCAACAACTTGCCGACTGAACACGCTTAAAGGAGAAAACCCAGGTGATTTGAGAATCGAGATCACATCAACGCAATCTCGTTGAGATATTATGCGAACTGGACTACATTTTGGTTGAAGTTGAGTCGATTCTCGCCTGTGGGGAAGCCTGCCTTACCATTTTTATCTCCATCAATGTTAGAGTGAATATTGATATACATATTGCCAGCGAGCAACGCTGCTTGCTCCTCTGGAGTCAATTCAAACTCACCTTTAATGGTGCCAGACTTGGCATCAATCGGTGTATTTTCAAAAAAGCGTACAACGGTAGCATCTGCAAAGCTGCCACGGCTATCTTCAGAAGGGCTGAAGTGCAGGTGAGTTCCAGATAAAAGATTTCCTTCCACATCTTTAGGAACTTTCAAGAAGCCATCGATTAATGCTTGAGGGTTTGCGCCGCTGAGAATCTTAGCATTTGGATCGATCTCGCGCTCTCCTTGGCTAAACAGTGGGAAACCATCAAAGTCTTTATAGCTACCGCTGACACTCAGTACGCCATCCTTCAATGTAGGCGTTAATTCAGAGGTTCCAGGACTATCTGTTTTGAAGGGAAACTCTGTGCCGCCACCGCCCTTAGCGGTATTAAATGAGAAGCCATCATCGCCAACATAGATGAAGTCATTGCCGTCTCCTCCAATCAGGCGATCGCGCCCTGTTGTGCCTTCGATATTACCATTGCCTTTCTGGTTCTTAAATCCAAGCTCCTTGATGTTCTTAAGGCTTAGCTCTGCCTCACGGGTATCTGTGGCAAAGTGGCTTTCATTAATCGAGCTTGAATTGACAAACGTTAGCGATGCGAGAATATGCTCTGTTTTTTTGTCGATAATCAAAGTGTTGTTAACAGAGTCGAGGGGTTGATTGAGTCCACCTTTACCAGGGTTCTTGCCTTGAGCAATGATGATATTTTTGGGATTGATGCCTTGCAGCACAAAGCGATCGTTCGCGGGATCAAAGTCAAAAATCCGATTTGTGGTTTCCTTGCCCAGAATAATGGTGTCTTTGCCTGTACCCGTGGTAATTGTATTGAATCCACGACCTGTACCTCGAATGATATCGCTATCACCCGATCCAATCACTACGTTGGTGCCTCCTTTGGGATTGATGAAGTCACCTTTGGCACCCAAATTATCCCGGAACGATGTTTCTTTAACGACTTTGCTTTGGTCAAGTTCTTTAGCATTGGCAACTTGATCTAACGCAACATGAAGCTGAAAGTTAACATTGGTGACGGGTGCATGGTTATGGTCATCGGGTACTGATCCAACTGATTGTTGTTCATCAGGTGCAAGCACTGCATTGAGCGATCGCTCAAGCGCAGCGTCTTGCAAGGAAGAACCTTTTGATTGACTGGCAGAAGTGCCAGTATTAGATGGACTAAGTGAGGGATCTGCAATTCCAGTAGCAGCCTGTTGCTGCAAAAGGTTTTTGTTGTCAAAGCCTTCCATGATGTCTCCTTAAATCTATAAACCGATAGAGTGTAGTGATTAGGCTTCTATATCAATGTTGAATCAACCTAAAAGCATCAATTTCACAATAGTTAAAATGGATGCTGATAAGAAGCCTAGTAGCAACGATCAACTTAAGATCAACTTAAAGACAGAACTCTAGGGATCTCTGAAATTGGTAAATACAACTTGATCAACATGAATCAATGTTGGGGATTTTGAGCTGATGATTTTTAAACTTGTAGAGGTGCGAAAAACAGTATGGCGGTACGGTACACCTGCTAGGTACAAGAATAGCCTCTGTAGATTGATCCAATGTTGGAAGGTTGAAGATCTTGAAAAAACTAAGCAGAACTTTCTAGTCTCTCTAAGTTGATTGCTGCGTTGTGTCAACTATAACAAACTTTCGTTGAATGGCAACCCCAATTTCATTGAATCTTGCGATCGCCCCAGCACCCTCAAACTATCCAACAATATTTACTAGAATTAGCGCATTCAAAGGTTCCAGTTAGCAAATTGACCTACAAATTGACCTTTAGAGTATTGCCCCATCATCTAAAATCATGGCTCCGATCAGCAACGCCAGAATGTGCTGTAATCCTTACGAGTACATTGTAATGATTAACTAGAACCAAATTTTCGCAACAGTTCTAGTTAAATGCATCTTCGTGAATTTACTCGATTCTGGCACAAGAGATAGTTAATAATGCCTGTGATGATTATAATCTACACAAGCATCTAGCCAACCTTGACACTGAGTAGTGATTGCACTAGGGTTAAGCCAAGTTTCATCTACCGTTTATTGATTTGATTGAATTCAACAGACTCCATAGATTGATTTGGGGAGAGCTGATGATTCAAGGTGTGGGAGCGATCGCAATCAATATAAATTGCGAAGACGAGATTGCGAAAAATTTTAGTAGCTATGGATGGGTTACAAGGGGCTATCGATACTGCTGATAGCGCGAACTTGTGAACACACCATAAAAGGCGGAATTGATATGATTGGACAACTATTAACTGGACGCTACCTCATTCTAGAAAAGTTAGGAGTGGGTGGATTTAGTGAAACATATCTAGCTCGCGATAAATATCTTCCTCGGCATCCATTGTGTGTGGTCAAATATCTGAAACCGTCGTCCAGCAACCAGATTTCACTAGAAGTTGCACAGGAATTGTTTGAGAATGAAGCATGCTTATTGGAACGATTAGGACGAGACTATCCTCAAATTCCGACACTGCTTGCTTATTGCCATGAGCAAGAGCAAATGTATTTGGTGCAAGAGTATGTTGAGGGCGAAAATCTTGACAGCTATCTGACTGGAAAAAAGCGTTTGACGGCAAAAGCTGCAATCGCACTGCTGACAGACCTATTGCCTGTACTTGACTACATTCATTCCCATCAGGTTGCACATCTTGATATTAAACCGAGCAATTTGATTCGCCGTCGTCGAGATGGCAAAGTGTTTCTGATTGATTTTGGCAGCGCTTGTGTGCTGTCAGACATTGAACCCAGTCCAAAGTCTGATATGGGAGATAATGCCCTCGCAATTGGGACTCCAGGCTATATGCCAGATGAGCAACATCAAGGCATGTCTCAATTAAATAGTGACCTATATGCCTTGGGAGTTTTAATCATTCATCTGGTTACGAGGGTTCACCCGCGCCAGTTTCAGCAAAATCCGATCTCAGGTAATTTAGACTGGCAGATCTATCTAAGCAAGCAAACCCTTGAACCAAAATTGGTTGAAACCCTTGATCGCATGGTACAGCCTCAGTCTCGCGATCGCTACCAACAAGCATCAGAAGTATTAGCAGATCTCAAATCCTTACCAAAAGCAAAGTATTCACACCTATCATGGAGGCTTGCTAGCTGCCAAAGATTGATATCGCAAATGGCAGTACTAGCAGCGGCAATGCTGCTAATTGGAATAATGGGTGAAAAGTACTTGTCGGCGCATAGTGACCAAGCCAAAGCTTTAGTTAAGCAGCTAAAACAGGTGTTTCGTCAGTCGGATAGCCAACTCACAATGCTGCGGGATTTGCCAGTTCAGGCTGGGGTCGATCGCATGTTGATTGCACCCAATAACCAGATTTTGGTGACAGCCGGTTCAGACCACGTTTTGAGTCTGTGGTCATTGCCTAATGGCACATTACTCAAATCCTTGTCTGGCAATACTGGTAAGGTGACAACCCTGGCAATCAGTCGAGACAGCAAATTTCTGGTGAGCGGTAGCGAAGATGGCACTGTGCGGTTGTGGAATATCGTTTCTGGGCAACTCCTACATCGGTTTGGACAACACCAGAACCCGGTAACAGCCGTTGCTATTAGTGCAGATGCTCGGAAGCTCGTGAGCGGTAGTCAGGATGGCACACTCCACTGCTGGGATTTGCAGACTGGCATCCGGCAGCGGACTTTAAAGATTCCAGATGCCGCCGTAACCGCAGTCACCTATGGGATCGCATCCGGCAGCTTGATTAGTGCCAGCAGCGATCACAAGGTGCAAGTTTGGAACCTCGGCACTGGAAAACTTCAGCGAACATTTGCTGGACACACCCAGGCGATCGTTGATTTGCAGGTAGCTAGCGACCATACCCTATTTAGCTTTGGTGAAGATCGAGGACTAGTATGGGATCTTGATCGAGAAGAATTAGTGTTGGCACTGCCCGAAGACTCGGCAAAAACCGTGACTTCTTCACTCAACAATCGCAACATCGTCACCGTCCATGGAAACGGCAGCATTCGAGTGTGGGTTCGCAAAGCAGGACAACTGGTGCCCAAAAAAGCAGGCACCTTAAAACAAAATTTGGATGTAGCTCTGAGTCCAAATCATCACTACTTGGCAAATTGGAGTACAGATCAGCGGTTACGCATCTGGCAACTCAACACCAGCAGTGTTTATTGATATATATCAATAAACATTTTAAATTCTTAGTTTTGAATGTTGAGTTAGAAAATTCAAAACTCAAAACTCAAAACTCAAAACTCAATCCTATTTTTCCCAGGTGATACTTATGTTGCATAAAGTTTCAGAAACAACCATGCATCGGGTTCGTTGGTTACTAACCATCGGCTGGTTTCTATTAATTGCTTCACTTTTCTATGACCCAATTACTGTGATGTGGACACAGCCAGATAATTTGGCGAGTCCTTTTCGGATTGACCTCGATCGCTGCATTAAAATTCGAGATACCTGTTTGCCGCAAGAGCCATTTGCCATGACCGCTCTCATTTGGTGGGCAATGATTGTGCCCTCTGCCATCTTTGTTTTACTGGTGTTTGGACATGAATTTTGGCGACGAATTTGTCCTCTTTCCTTCCTATCTCAAATTCCCCGTGCTTTAGGGATTCAGCGGCGGCGAACGGTGAGAGATCCGTTAACAGGCGAGATGCGGCGGGAGTTGGTGGCGATCGATGAGCAATCTTGGCTAGGGCGAAATCATCTATATGTTCAGTTTGGATTGTTTGTTTTAGGGCTGGGCTTGCGAATTTTGTTTGTCAACTCTGATCGCGTCGCCTTAGGTAGTTTTTTGATTGCTACAATCCTCTGTGCGATTACGGTTGGCTATTTATATGCAGGTAAAAGTTGGTGTCACTATTTTTGCCCTATGGCACCCGTCCAAATGGTTTATACCGGACCGCGATCGCTGCTAGGCAGTCAAACTTCTCAGGAGAAAAAACCAGCCATTACTCAATCGATGTGCCGTACCGTAGATTCGGATACTGGCAAAGAATGCAGTGCCTGCGTTAATTGCAAACCTGTTTGTTTTGATATTGATGCAGAAAAAACCTATTGGACAGAGCTAAATAAGCCAGGGCGAAGGCTAATCCAATACGGCTACTTGGGTATGGTGATTGCCTTCTACCTCTACTATTTCCTCTATGCTGGCAACTGGGATTATTACTTTACAGGAGCATGGACTCATGAAGGCGATCAAGTTGCTAAAGCCTTTGATATTGGGTTCTACCTCTACGATCGCGCCATTCCCATTCCTAAAGCATTCGCAGTATTTTTGACCTTTGGCGTTTTGATTGCCATTACCTTCACATGGGGCTTGATCATAGAAAAACTGTGCCGCATTTATCGATGGCGTGGTCGTCTTATATCTGCTGAACAGGCGCAACATATCACTTTCACCCTATTTACCGCAGTATCGTTCTGGACATTCTTTTCCTATGGTGCCCGTCCCTCATTGAATCGATTGCCAACGATTCTGGTGCTTGCATTCAATTCATTGATTGTTTTGATCGGCTCAATCTGGTTATATCGTACGCTCAGAAGGAATCGTGACCAATATGAGCGTGAGAATATGGCAATCAGTTTACGCAAACAACTGCAACGACTGGAGTTAGATCCGATGTTGTTGGAAGGGCGATCGATTGATGAATTAACGCCAAACGAAACCTACACGCTGGTCAAGGTTTTACAAGGATTCTCACAACAGTTGCGGATGAATGCTTATACGGGTGTTGTCCTAGATTTATTGGAGCAACAGACAACAACTACTGCCAACAGTTTTGAGTTTTGCAAAAAGCTACGACAAGATCTACAACTGAAAGATTCTGATCACTTTGCGGCAATGGAATCGATCGCTGCAACTCGCCCAGAAGTCTTAAAGTCCCTCCGCCCTCAGCGATCGCTTGCTCACACTCATGATGCAGTCACCCTCGCTAAAACCATCGCCAAATCTTCCAGAAAATTACCTTTCCGGCGAAACGAGTAAAAAACGCTCTAATGTTCTGTCAACTTAATTTTGCCGGGTAGATGAGTGGATGAGTCAAGTCACATCCACTCATCTAAATTCTCTAACCCCTAACCCCTAACCCCTAATCTCCTTATGTTGAACTTAAAGTCGGTTAATTTTGAGCAGCAGCAATTTCAAAATCATTGCTTAAAGCAAATCCATACCGAACAGACTGAGTGGTTAATTGGACGCAATACCACCTGTGACTTGGTTTTGGCTAGCCCAGAAGTAAGCCGTGTGCACGGGCGGATTGTTTACATTGATAATGCCTATTACTACATTGATGATGGCAGTACATCTGGTTCTCTACTTAATGGCGAAAGCATTCCAGTCAACGATAACCGTCAACTGCATCCGGGCGATCTCCTACAGATAGGGGAAACGTTTTTGCATGTAGAAACCTTGAATCCACCTTCAGTCAATGGTTCTGAGTCTGAAATGGCATTACCGTCTCCCTTTCTAATTCCAGAGCAACAGTGGGCAGGCGAAGATTTGTTGTGTCGCTGCTGTCGAATTGTAGATGAAACTCCTGATGTCAAAACGTTTTATTTTGTCGCTGAACCGGGTGTGCTGTTCAACTATAAGCCTGGACAGTTTGTCAATTTGGAGGTAGAGATTGAGGGCAAGCCTGTGATTCGCTCTTACTCAATTTCGTCATCTCCGACTCGTCCTTATCACCTCAGCTTGACGATTAAGCGAGTTCCTCAACCTTCCAACCAGCCAGAACTACCGGGTGGTCTCGTTTCTAACTGGTTGCATAATCATCTTCAAGTGGGCGATCGCGTGCGGTTGCTCGGAGGAGCCTTGGGAAACTTTACTTGCCTACCCAATCTACCTGCTAAAATGCTGCTAATCTCTGCTGGAAGCGGCATTACACCAATGATGTCAATGTCCCGCTGGGTTCAGGATTCACTTGCCAACTGCGACATTTTCTTTCTCCACTCCGCCCGCACGTTGGAAGACATTGTGTTTCGGGCTGAATTAGAGACCGTCACTACTCAAATACCAAATTTTCATCTGGCAGTCACCCTGACTCAACAGCCGATTGGACGGGCTTGGATGGGCTTAACGGGGCGTATTTCTGAATCTATGCTGCAAGTCGTTGTCCCCGATCTGCGCGATCGCAGGGTCTATGTATGCGGTCCAGCGGAGTTTATGCAGTCCATTCGTTCCTTGCTGGAAACTCTGCAATTTCCGATGCAGAATTACCAGGAGGAAAGCTTTGGCTGTAGATCGCCAATCCAGCTCAATCCGGCAGCCCCTTCAGTCTTACAATCGGTGCCAGTGCCAGAGCTAACGAGTAATGGTAATAGCAGTAGCAGCACTAATGGCAATAAAAGCTCCCTAGATCATCTAGTTGTAGCCAACGCTATAGTAGAAAACGCGGCTTCAGTGATTCATTTCATTCAGTCTGAGCAGCATGTCACAGCCGATAAAGATGCATCCATTTTGGAGGTTGCAGAGCAGGAGGGTATTTCTCTGCGTCATGCTTGTCGGGTTGGGGCGTGCGGTGCCTGTAAAGTGCGGGTTCGCAAAGGGCAAGTTCGGTACGACACCACGCCAACAGCGCTAACTGCCGCCGATCAGCAGGCAGGGCTAGCATTGGCATGTATTGCTTATCCTGTAGAGGATGTGGAGATCGAAGCTTAGGTGAATAGCTCAGATTATGTGGTGCGTTTGGCAAAATAGCCGGATGCAGGATTCGGAGCGATCGCTAAATTTTCGGGTTGTTTGCCTCATCTCTCATGCAAAGTTTCTGGATTGAGTGAAGCTTTTAGGCTGAAATATATTGGCTGCGATCAGTTAAACCGGGTTGCTGGACTGATCCAGTTAGCTGTTGATATAGTGTGCCAATTCCCTTGTATTTCTTCCCTGATATGAATCTCAATGTTCCTGCCCCGGAATTTGAGCGATCGGTTCAACCAACTCTAACCAAAGTAGTTGAGGCGACAACGATATCATTTCGTCAAGCAGCGCTTCCTAAAGCAGATGCGCCGTTGGAAAGCGGCTTGGCATGTGATACAGAAGTATTTGATCAGTCAAGTCGGCTTAAAGCTGAAACTAAAGTTGCTTTAATTCGGACATTGTTGACCCAGCTTGACGCTGAACATATTCAAGCAATTGTAGAATTTGGGTTACGAGAAATTGGCGATCGCCATCGTCCAAGCACCTCATCGGCAGAAGTCAGCCACAATACTCGCCTCCTACTCAAAAAAGATTATAGCTATCAAGATCGAGGGCTAAGTCACCCCACTCAATATTATGTTTACTTGAGACGGCGTAAACCCAAGTTAGATAGCTATATCGGTGCTTTATTTTACATTCCTCAAGGATGTACACTTTCCTACTTTCTCGACATAGACGGGCAAATTATTTTTAACCCACTTCACAATATTTTTCAACTACAGGACTGCACCAATCCTGCCATTGTTCAGGTTGTTCGATTGGTTTGTCTGAAGCCACCTCCACCCGCTTATACCTTTAACAAGCAGCAGAATGACACTCCAGAAATTTACTTACATTTGGAGTATCTCGATCCAAAAACCTACCAACCCATTACAAAAGAAGCGTATCCCTTCCCCAACTGCATGTATGAGCGTGGCAAACTAGATCGCTATCGTTGGGAAGTTTCGATGGTGCTATCAGTGCCCCCTGTATCAGTAGATGAACCAATCACTCAACCGTCCGTTGCAACGCTTTTACCACCTGTTAATTCGGTAAAGATTGTGTCCAACTATAGATCAGGATGGCAGAGCCAGCGATCGTTCCTCTGTTGAATATTTGATGATTCATAGCCCAAAAATTCCACTGTAGATTAACCGTAGATTAGTTGACTAATCAACTGAACAATTGTTTGACTGGGCGATCGTCTTCTGCCTAACTAGAACAGTTCTAAAATTGGTTCTAATTAAGTTGTGCATCTGAATAACTGTGCTACATTCGTTGTCATTGCATCAGTCCAATAGTTTTTCCACAGGGTTTTCATGTCCATAGCGTTAGGGGTTTAGCGCATCCGGTCTGTCACATATACCACTTCTACCAGTGCCAGACTACAAAATTGGGGTCTACCGTCCTTTTGATTCTTACCATGATGGCTAAATGATGTTGACTGGGTGCAAATGTGTTCCCTGCCTGTCTCAACATCATTCGGATCATCCACTTGCAATTTGCTTAGATGTTGGGACACTGCCATGAGTAGCTGTTTAAAGATTGGTCATCGTCTACTAGATGATGGTCAAGTGATTTCTGCCCTAGTTCAATACAAACTCCTAGATTCATTAGTCGGGCAAGTGCTGCTAGATGAAGTGATTCAGGAAGTTCCCTTATCCAAAGAGGAGTTGTTCCACATTTTGGTAGGTGCGACTGATGCACCAGTGCCAGAAGACTTTGAAAGCTTTTTACTGCAATGGTGTCAGCATCAGGGGGTGCAGCCAGATTATTTCAGTGCCGTGATGTTACGAGAATTACGAGTGCAGAAATTTAAGCAGCTTCAGTTTGCTGATCAAGTTGAGTCGGAGTTTCTTCGGATCAAGCCCGACTTGGATCAAGTGGAATATTCATTGATTCAACTCACTAATTTAAAGCTGGCACAGGAATTGTATTTTCAACTTCGGGATGATGGAGCAGAATTTTCCCAATTGGCTCAACAGTATTCCCTAGGCAGAGAGCGGGAGTCCGGTGGGTGGATTAGTCCAGCGCCTTTCTCTACCCTACCGATCGCGGTAGCAGCGTTGTTCCGCAGCGAACAGGTAGGAGCTATTTATGGTCCAGTGCCCGTTTCGGATAGGTTTTGGATAGTTCGGTTGGAACAGTTTACATCAGCACGCTTAACTGAAGCAACACGGATTGATTTAGTCGATCGCCTGTACACTCAATGGCTTCAATCTCAAGTTAAAAGAATCACAGAGACCCCTGGAATGATTTCATTTCAATCAAGTGCCTCAGAGTAAACAGAAATACGATCATAGGACGTGTTAGACGAAACTATGACAGGCATCGCTGAACATCAAATCGAACTATTTAGAAATGCATGAGGAATTGCTGCAATGACACATATTGATCCGCCAATGCACGCACTCATCGAAGATTTTTTTACAGTGTGGCCCTTTAATCATCTTCCTTCTAACTTACGGGCAAAAGTTGCAGTAAAACTACAACTTTGTTCCTTTCAACCAGGAGATTTTATTTATTCACCTAGGGAATTACCCTCGGCAGTTCACTACATTGCACAAGAACGAGTGCGAATTTTAGGTTCAACTTCCTATCAAAGTCCAACTTTGGAGATTGTTGGTCAAGGTGCTGTCATCGGTTGGGACAGCCTCATTCGTCGTGTTGCAGCGGGGTCAGTTCGGGCAGCGCTTCCAGCAGAATTAAAAGTACAGTCTGAAGTCGAATCTCGCCAAGAAATCTTGACACTGGCATTACCTGCCGATGAATTTGAATCACTGGCGTTAAATCATTTGATGTCTATCTTGATGCAGCGAACCAGTTTACTTGAACTGTTTGATACACTGTCTCGATATTTATCTTATCTGCCCGATCGCGCCACGGGAATCAACTTAAAAGAGATTGTGCGTTACATTGAGCAAGAGCAGCTAGCCACAATCCAACATTGGAATCCTTCTGCTAAATCAGATGAATCATCCTGTAAATTAACGCCCGATCTCATTTGGCTAGTGGCTGGAGATGAGTCACTTAATCTACCGATTGGAATGCCTGTTGGGATGAGTCATCTTTTAAACCAGAGACACTCCTCACAGTTTCCGATCAGGCTGTTGGGCATCGATCGCATCTGCTTATCATCAATTTTAGGGGGAATAATTCCTGACACAGCCGGAGTTTCCATCCCATCCAGCGATCGCCGTTTACAGCCAGAATCTTTCTCGTTTCCCCCGGTCTCTTCTGCCTCCCTCCATCCCACTCCTCTTTCTCCTACCTCAACTACTTCTCACAAAACTTATACCACTTGGAAATCATCCTCCCCGACTCCACTTGAAGATGTGGTGGCATGTTTTGGTATGATTTGCGATCGCCTCCAGGTTCCCTATCGCCCCGATTCAATGCGGCGATCGCTTGCACAGCAATCAATCGATAAGTTTGATCCCTTTGATCTATATCTGAGGATTGCTCAAGCAGTGGGACTCAATGCTTATATCATTCGGTTCACGCCAACCGCTGGCGGCATTAATCGGCTTCCCACTCCTGCTTTAGTTCGATGTGGCGAGATTTTCACTGTGCTGCATGAAGTGACATCCACAACCGTTGTACTGGGTTCACCGCGCACCGGACTGTTGCGGTTGCCTCCAGCTAAATTGGCATCTCGTCTCACAGTTAACGGCACACCTACAGAACGCGGAACTGATCACTGTCAAGCGATCGTGTTGGAGCGGTTTCCCACGACTCCCACCAAGCGTTTTGGGTTCCAGTGGTTCCTGCCAATGGTCGCTAAGCAGCGAGGCATCTTAATCCAGGTGTTGATTGCCTCGATCGTGATTCAACTGTTGGGATTAGCCAACCCATTGTTAGTTCAGCAAGTGATCGACAATGTGATCATCAATTCCAATTCTGGCGCGATGTCAACCTTTGGAATATTGATGATCTTGTTCGCATTCCTAGAGGGCTTGCTAACCATCTTACGGACGTATCTTCTGATCAACACCACTAATCGGATTGATCTTCATTTAGGAGTCGAAATCATCCGTCACCTGCTGCACTTACCGCTCAACTTTTTCGAGCAGCGTCCAGTGGGCGAGTTGGCGGCTCGACTATCGGAACTAGAAAACATCCGTCAGTTTATGACCGATACTGCCATTACCACGGTAATGGATGTCGTATTCTCGGTATTTTATATTGGGGTGATGTGCCTATACAGTGTTCGTTTGACGCTGTGTGTGTTGGCAACCATTCCAGTCCTAGTCGTCTCAATGTTGTTGATTTCTACAATTCAGCAGAAATTGATTCGCATTAAAGCAGATCAAGGCGCAAAGGTTCAATCCTATCTGGTAGAGATTTTAGGCGGAATTTCTTCAGTCAAATCTCAACATATGGAATCTTTAGTGGAGGCGACTTGGCGCGATCGCTATGTGCAATATTTGACCAGTGGTTTCACAACCTCAACCATCAATACGATCTTTTATTCCTACAGTAACTTTCTCAATACGGTGAGCAGTTTGCTGGTGCTATGGGTTGGCGCAGAACTGGTGGTGAGTGGGCAATTAACCTTAGGCGGACTGATTGCCTTTCGGATTCTGACGGGGTACGTCACAGGTCCGCTTCTGCGTTTAGCCCGTCTATGGCAACGATTTCAGGAAACATCGCTTTCAATGGAGTTGCTGGCAGATATTGCAGATTCTCCAGCAGAAGAGGAGCTATCCCAAGAGAAGGTCTATCTTCAGATGCCCGCGATCGCGGGTCAAGTCAAATATCGTGAGGTTAGTTTTGGGTTCAAACCAGGACAACTACAACTATCCAATATTGACCTAGATATTCCTCCTGGCACCTTTGTGGGTATCGTTGGGCAAAGCGGTTCTGGCAAAAGTACATTAATGAAGCTACCGCCGCGCTTGTATATGCCGCAAACAGGCAGTATTTCCATTGATGGCTACGATATTAGCAAAGTTGATCTCAGTTCGCTGCGATCGCAAATTGGCATCGTTTCTCAAGATGCGATTCTGTTTCAGGGCAGCATTCGCGACAATATCGCTTTATTTGCCGAGATGAATGATGACGAAGTGATTGCCGCCGCCCAAGTTGCTGAAGCTCACGACTTCATCATGCAGTTGCCCGATGGCTATAGCACTCAGGTGGGTGAGAGAGGAACTACTTTATCTGGCGGACAGCGACAGCGGATTGCGATCGCCCGTGTCGTAATTCGCAATCCGCGACTGCTAATTTTCGATGAAGCAACCAGCGCCCTAGATTATGAAACAGAACGCAAGGTTTGCAAAAATCTGATGCAGCGATTTCAAGATCGCACCTGTTTTTTCATCACCCACCGACTGAATACGATTGCCCATTCTGATCTGATTCTGTTTATGCAAGCTGGAATTATCGCCGAACAAGGAACTCACCAAGACTTAATCGCCCGTCGGCAGCTTTACTACTGTCTCTATGCTCAACAATCACGCAGTGGCGACTGAAAAGCTCTGGTAAAAAATTGGCTCTGAGCTATACTCCTGAACAAATTCGTAATCCACTTACAAGCCTTTCCCCCTCTTTATCTGGAGAGATAGTATGAGTTCTCATCATTGGTTGTTCAATCCTATTAAAGCGCTGCAAAATCGATATCGAACAATTGTCGATCAGGTTGAGCAAGACCTGGAAACAAAAGCCATCAGTTTGCCGCCGCTAGCACCCTGGACAAAAGGCTTGACCCAGATCATTTTGATTGGCATCACAGCAGGAGTGGGCTGGGCGACCGTGGCACGAGTTGATGTTGTGATCAATGCCAGTGGCAAACTGGAACCCCTCTCCCAATCTCAAATTATTCAGTCTAAAGTAGTCGGCGTGGTAACGACCGTGCTAGTGAGAGAAGGACAGCCTGTGAAGCAAGGGCAGTTGTTGATACAACTGGACAAAACCTCCTTGCAAAATCAGATGCAAGCGTCGTTGATGCAGCGATCGCAGCTAGTCAAAGAAACGGCTGTGTTACGCATGGCGGGTCAAGGTAAATCACTAGAAACGTTAGATCAAGGCAGGGCTGAAATTCCACCTGAACTGATGAACCGGATTCAAACTCGCCTGTTAATTGTGGCTCAGATCACTGGGAATCCTAGCAATCTAGCTCCCTATCTACGCCAACGGTATGAGTTATTTCAGCAGCAATTACGCGATCGCCATGCCATTCATCAGTTACAAGTATCAACCCTGCAAACTCAAATTACTGAAGCCGATGCAAAAATTGCCCAATCCGGGTATCAATTAGAGACAGAACAAGAACTGTTATCAAGATTGAAACCTCTGGCAAAGCAAGGAGCCATTTCTCACGTCAACTTGCTTCAGCGTCAAGTAAACGTCAGTCAACTCCAAACACAACTAACCCAAAATAGCTTGCAAAAACGGCAAATCCAGATTGGTCAAATCCAAGCAACAGTAGAAGAGAGCAAACTGCTAAACGAAACGCTTCAGGATTTGCAGAGTCAGCTAGCGGCTCTAGATGCTGAGTTTAACGCCACAATCCAAGACAATCAAAAACAATTGATCCAAGTCAACTCGCAGCTTAATCAAGTCAAGATTGATCTTAAAAGTCAGGATTTGCGGGCACCGGTTGATGGGGTGGTCTTTAACCTGGGACCCAAGCTTCCGGGAGCAGTGGCTCAGGCAGGTCAGGCATTACTACAAGTGGTTCCCGATGAGTCATTATCCGCACGAGTTCAAGTTGCCAATGCTGATATTGCTGATGTCCGAGTGGGAATGCCGGTTGATATTCGTGTGGATGCCTATTCATTTACCGAATATGGCTCCATTAAAGGGGTAATTTCCAAGGTGGGGAATGAGTCGATCAAAGTTAGTGAGCAACCTGGCGGAGCAACAATTTTTCCGGTGGAAGTGCGGCTCGATCGCCAATTTCTAGAGCGCAAATCCGAACGTTTTCCAGTCACTGCCGGCATGAGTTTAGTGGCAATGATAAAAGTTCGACAACGAGCGCCCATTAGTTACGTCATTGAGGAAATCACTAAAGTGTTTGATGGCGCTAAATCTGTCCGTTAACTCAGATCTTGCAGCAGTCTCAACAAGGGGTTGCCAAAAGGAGAAAAAGCTGAAAGAAAGGGCGTAAAAAAACTTGGTTAAACGGTTATGGGAACCATTGTCCAACACGCCCAAGGGCTGGGGTATAGCCTCCTTTGTCTGATGCCTAGTATGTATCAAAAAGCCAGTCTCAATGCCATGTTAGGGCTGTTTCTTGAAGCTCAAGGACATCCTTTACCGCAGCAGACCCAGGTGAAATCCGCGAGTTCCTTAAGCCGATTCCTCAATCACTATCTGTGATCTACTCGGAGCGTGATTCGCACGACACCGTCCGCGCAAAGACATGACCTCGCGAGTGTTAATCGACCTGACGAGCTTAGAAAAGTGTGGCAAGTTTCTCCACCTGAGCACCCCAACCGCAGATCCAGAAACGGTTGACCCGTGGGTGAGAGTGCTCAATATAGCACTACGAGGTTGTATCAGGACGTATAGTTAGGATTGTAAAGAATATGTATGGAAGCCTATGCCAGCCCCCTACAGTGATGACCTACGTCAAAAAGCGATTGAGGCAGTGCAACGCGGAGACCGCAAAACTCATGTCAGCCGGATGTTGAACATTAGCCGCAACACCTTAGACCTGTGGATCAAACGAGCAGAGCAACAAGGAGAGTATGGAGCCATTCGTAACTATTAGCAAGGCTGTAGACATAAAATCACTGACTGGAAAAGGTTCCGGGAGTTTATTGGAGCGCATGGCGGGAAAACTCAAACCCAAGTGGCAAAGCTTTGGGGAGCAGGTGTCACGCAACAAAACATCAGTGATGCGTTGCAAAAGATTGGAGTCAGTCGAAAAAAAGGACTTATGGGTATCAAGAACCTGATCACCTCAAGCGCCAAGAGTTTCAGGAGCGATTGCAGACCAAAACAGCGGCTCAGATGGTGGATGTCGTGCGCCTTTGGCGGGGCGAAGCCCTAGAAGCGGGCATTGATAATCGAGATGAGTATGCCTATGGCTACTGCGAGATTGGGAAACGTTTCCACGCCCTTAAGTCGGGCAAACGAACCGAAAGAGTCAGTTGGATTGCGGCACTCAAGCAAGGGCATATCTTTGCTCCAATGACCTTTACCGGTTGCTGCAACCGCGATTTGTTTGAGGTGTGGTTGGAGGAGTGTCTGTTGCCGCAGTTGCAACCGGGGGATGCGATCGTCATCGATAATGCCAGTTTCCATCACGCTCAGTCCATTGAGGATATCGTAGCCGCAGCAGGATGTGAGTTATGGTATCTGCCTCCCTATTCTCCAGACTTCAACCCGATTGAGCATTGGTGGTTTATGTTCAAAAACTGGATGAGACAACGGTGGCAGGACTTTGATAGCTTCCGTGAGTGTGTCGATGCCGCATTTCATCAGTGTTTTAACGTATTTGCGTAGTGCTATATATCCCCATCAAAAAGCCACGCAAAGACAAATTGAGCAAAGTGGAGCGTCGCCATAATCGAACGCTAGCAAGGGTGCGGGTAGTGGCTGAACATGTCAACCGTAAGCTCAAGATCTTTCGCATTCTTGCTGAACGGTATCGGAATCGCCGCAAACGATTTGGGCTGCGGGTTAACTTAATTGCCGCAATCATTAACTTTGAACTTACGATCGCTTCTTGATTCACGCAAGAGGTCTAGTGATGAAGCACTCGATTCGCTTGTTACTTCACTACCTGAAATTTGAAGATGTACCCGTTCCTGTCCAATTCATCCCCATATTCAGCAACGCCCACAAAAGCTCCTACTTGGGGAAAGCAAGCGATGTTGCGCTTCGTTTTATACCCTGCGGGAAACAAGCTACAGGATAACAATTTTGCCTTTTAAGACATCCTCTCAGCAAAATTGCATAAGATAAGAAAGAACTTTTTAAGATTTTGTTTAAATTTGCTTTCAAGCTCTGAGTATTTTCGTCACAATGAGTGCAATTAAAACCCGTCAATCAATCCAATATTCTGACAAAACATTGCTGAGAGCAGACCGGGCAATGCGATGCGCTCCGTTTCGGTTGCTGCTGTTTGCGACGATGATTCAGCAGAGTGTCGGGTTGGGCGCGATCGCTCATCCAACAGGTGTTCAGAGCCAATACA
Organism: Synechococcales cyanobacterium PMM_0083; assembly: GCA_949127665.1. Taxonomy (GTDB): domain Bacteria; phylum Cyanobacteriota; class Cyanobacteriia; order Leptolyngbyales; family Leptolyngbyaceae; genus ULC077BIN1. The sequence goes on along the minus strand of CASBQE010000094.1, from coordinate 3,318 downwards.
CCAAAAAAGTTTTATCAGAATTACGAGTAGAATCTGAGCTACTTTGGCTGATTCAGGTAGGTTTGCTGCGGCGCGAAGTCGATGGGCAGGGATTGACAGATAGTTTTAGGGTGACTCCATTAGGGCGGATATTGGTAGATAAGTGGCAACAGTCAGGAGTGCGGCGATATTCACCCACACTCAGCGATCGCTTGTATAATGCGGTGCTACGCTGGTTTCGATTGCCCATTTAAGTGATCCAGTCAACTCCTTATAAGATAAAGACTTGCTGATTGAATAGCATATCTGTCTGCCCAAATCTTGATTAAACTGCGTGGAGTGTTTTTTTGATGAAAGCCATGATGGTAGTGGGAACGACTTCCCATGCAGGTAAATCCCTAATCACGACTGCAATCTGCCGCATTTTAAGCCGTCGAGGCTGGCGTGTGGCTCCCTTTAAAGGACAAAATATGGCGCTCAATGCCTATGTCACGAATACGGGGGGTGAAATTGGGCATGCTCAAGCGGTGCAGGCATGGGCAGCCGGAATTATGCCAACGGTTGAGATGAATCCGATTTTGCTGAAACCCCAAGGAGACATGACCTCCCAGGTGATCATCAAGGGCAAAGCGGTTGGTCGGGTTGGGGCTAGTGAGTATTATGAGCAATATTTTGAACCCGGTTGGCAAGCGATCGAAGACTCTTTCACGCGGCTCGCTGAAGATTACGATATGTTGGTCTGCGAGGGCGCGGGTAGCCCAGCGGAAATTAACCTGAAGCATCGTGATTTGACCAATATGCGAGTGGCAAAGCGGTTGGATGCACCCACCATGCTAGTCGTGGACATCGATCGCGGCGGCGCTTTTGCCCATGTGGTCGGCACTTTAGAACTCTTAGATGCCGATGAACGGGCATTGATTCGCGGTGTGGTGATCAACAAATTCCGGGGACAGCGCTCTCTTTTGCAGTCTGGTATCGATTGGCTGGAAGAGCGCACCGGCATTCCGGTTGTGGGCGTGATCCCTTGGCTCGATCAAGCCTTTCCCGCCGAAGATTCACTCAGTTTAATGGATACGCGATCGCCCAATCCAACCAGCGAAATCAATATCGCCGTGCTGCGCTTGCCTCGCATTTCCAACTTCACCGACTTCGATCCACTGGAAGCGGAGCCTAGCGTTTCCATCAAATATGTTTCTCCTAAACCCCCTTTAGGTCATCCCGATGCCCTAATTATTCCGGGTTCCAAAACCACCATTCCCGACTTGATCGTACTGCACAAAACAGGCATGGCAGAGGAGATTCAAAACTATGTGGCAGCCGGAGGAACCGTTTTGGGGATTTGTGGCGGCTATCAAATGCTGGGTAAAATTTTGGCAGATCCTGAAGGAATTGAAGGGCAGGAAGGGCGATATAAAGGTCTCGGATTACTACCCTTGAAAACGGTGATTGCAGGGCAGAAAATAGCGCGCCAACGGACGGTTACCTCCAATTATCCTCAGGAAGGGTTGCCGATTACGGGCTATGAAATTCACCAGGGGCGATCGCGCTTAATGGAAGAAGCTACCGGGGTTGATGCCCTATTTGATGATGCCAACTTGGGCGTGGTGGATGAAAGCCGCTCTGTTTGGGGCACCTACCTACACGGCATTTTTGATAACGGACCTTGGCGACGCGCCTGGTTAAACCGCCTCCGGCAGCAGCGCGGCTTAAGATCCTTGCCCACTGGGGTTGCCAACTACCGCGAACAGCGGGAGGCAATGTTGGATAGCCTCGCCGATGCAGTGGAACCTCACCTCAACCTGACCCCGTTTCTACCCGAAAAATAAGCTGATGGGGCGATCGCTAATCTTTGAATTCCTCCAGTTGCTCTAGCCGCAGCCAAATATTGGGCGTGGGCGTGATCCCAAACTTGACCAAGGCATACTCGCCGCTAAGATCAACCACTTCGCCTTTGCTAGTAAACAAATAAGACGGCAATCTGGGATCGCTGGCTTTGGCTTCCAAACTGTTTTCTAGCTTGTCTTTGATGGCACAAACAAAGTCACCGCGTTTGATGGGCATAAGAATCACAACCACTATCAGATCTTTGGACATTTTAAGGCGTGAAGGGCGTAAGAAAGCAGAAATTAGCAGTCAGAATGATAGATATTTTTAAGCTCTTGCATCAACATCCACATCAACCGCCGCCATCGCAGCCGACCCCATCGCCAAAATTACAGCTAATGCCACCATCCATACTCGCGCCACTATCATTTCCAGATGAAAAATCCGAACCGATTTGGTAAGGCATCGTGGATCGGTATCCACGACGATACAGGAAGGACTGAATTTTAGGAACTGCAAAATTAGCGGTGATGCTAAATAGCAAGAGCAAAGCAGATACGAAGGCTAAACTGCTGAAGTGCGGATCAGTTTTTCTAGAGAAACTGGCTATTAGCAACAAGCCGATCGCGATCGCGCCGACCAGCATTCCCACATTCAGCTTGATCCTTAAATTTGGCTGTGGCTCTAGCATCGTGATTCCTCCAGCAAGCTTGATAGAGTTGACAGGCTGACTATATTTTGGCACAGACTTAATCTGACTTAATCCCAATGAAATTTATCGGCGTTGATTTGGGCTGGAGTTCCGGCGCAAGTGGGTTGTGTTGTTTAGAGTGGCGATCGGGCAAGCTAGCACTGCTGGATTTGCAGCGGGTAATGGCGATCGCCGATATTCTCGCCTGGATCGATGGTTGGATTGCCCCTGATCAGCCGGGAATGGTGGCGGTAGATGCTCCAACATTGATCCCCAATGCAACGGGAATGCGCTTGCCGGATCGCCTCGCCCACAAACATTTTGGCAAATACCATGCAGGCTGCTATCCGGCAAACTTGGGTTCCAGTTTCGCTCAACGCACGTTGGCATTCGGCTTGAGCCTCGAAGAACGCGGCTTTCACCATGCCCCCACGATCCAACCCCAGCAGCCGGGACGCTGGCAGATTGAAGCCTTTCCCCATCCGGCGATCATCCATCTATTTGGCTTGCCGCGCATCTTGAAGTATAAAAAAGGAACTCTGGCAGAACGCCGCCCCGAACTTGCCCGATTGCGCCATTACATTCAGGAATCCCTACCGCTGCACGATCCACCATTGGACGTGAGCCTGAGCGCAATCGCCATTCCAGAGATTCCGCTCAAAGGGGCTGAACTGAAAGCGGTGGAAGACCAGCTAGATAGCCTCATCTGTGCATACATCGCCGCTCACTGGTGGCATTGGGGCACTGAGCGAAATTTGGTGCTAGGCGATCGCGCCGAGGGCTATATCGTGGTGCCCACCCCACTTCATCCCACGGGCGGCACT
>CASBQE010000093.1 GCA_949127665.1 Synechococcales cyanobacterium PMM_0083 | reverse complement strand
TCGCGTGAGAGAGAAAAGAGAGGGCGATCGGTTTTTTGGGAAGAAGGGCGATAGTGATTTTGGGCACCTGGAAGGGCGATCGCGCATCCTGTACCTTATGGGTTAATTTGCTGAAACAGAGCTTTGTCAATCATGAGATATCAAAGGGATTGATCAACCTTAAATCCTCAACCTTAACAAAGTCATCTTGATTCCGAGTGACGAGTTGTAGCGAGTATTCCAGAGCGGTAGCCGCAATAATCGCATCAGGAACTTTAATCCTGAAATGCTTACGAAGGATGATTGTGCGTTCCGCAATTTCAGAAGTCAGGGGCAGCTCGATCAACCTCGAAAGAACTCGCTTTGCGTGAGTATCAGCAGCCTCAGACTGCTCAAAACCTAGCACCTCAATCCTCGAAATGACAGAATAAGCACCCTCCTCCAACAGCCCTTGCCTTAAAAGATCTGTTCCAGGCTCATTCAGCCGACCATTGAGATGATAGATGAAAATATTGGTATCAAAAAGCAATTCCACAGACGCAATTCCTATTCTCCCCAATCAATCTGCCGTTGCCGCTGAAGCTCAATATCGATTTCCTCAATACTGAGATGCCCCCAACTTCCACTCGTTTCTGCTAGCAGTGCATCAATTCCCATCGACCCACCCGAAGGTTGAACCTCTGGCTGTGGACTAGTGACCAAACGGACATTGGCTTGAAGCTGATTCATTAAATACCCCAGCAGTTTCCACTGCTCCTCTAGGGTTAGCTGTTTCAGTTCGCTCATCACTCGCTGTAAAGCTGGTCTCATGGACTAATTTTCACTCGTGACTCAGTTGTCTCATTTTAGGATTATAGAGTCGTTTAGGGCTATGCACACTACTAAAAGCGTAACCTTAGAGGAGAAATGCAGGAATGAGATAGGTGCTTCGCACACACTTCGTAACCGCCCCTTCAAATTATTGAGGTTTGACTTATTGAGATTCGACAACGGCGATTGCGAGAAACAAAGTGGGCGCTCGGCTGTGGGATGGTGAAGGGCGCTCGTTTGGCGGAGAGGGCGATCGCAGCAACTTTGGTTCGGAACAGGCGATCACTCTTGGTTAAGCGGGTGTTTGTGGTAGGACGAGAAAAATGCGATCGCGGTGAAGAGAGATGAAGGGGCGATTTAGGAGTGCTAACGCCCATGCCCTGCATCCCGGTGACGGTTGCTCCGTGGTCACCAGGAGCGATGAAGACAAAAGTTGGCATCTTTCCAGCTTTGCCCAACACTGCCATCTGTAACTGCGCTTGGGGCGGCGTGATTAAAATAGTGGCTCCTGCACAATTCAAGGTGAACGTGACTTGAACTCAGCACTTAACACACAGGCGATCTTGCCACGATCGCCCATTCAAAATCGTTGAGGTTGTAATGGGCGATCGCTGTATCCTCTCTGGCTCACTTAATTGACACGCTGACTGTAGTCTATTGATTTGAAAATCGTTGTGAGGATTGTTAGAGTCAAGCTCTAAACCGATTGGTTATGGTTTGAATGACCTTCAATTAAAAAACAATGCACCAATATTTTTATCTCCACGGGTTCGCCTCCAGCCCACAGTCCGTTAAAGCGAAAAACTTCAGCGATCGCTTTGCCCAACTCAACCTGCCCTTAAGTATTCCCGACCTTAACCAAGGCGATTTCACCTACCTAAGCCTCACCCGCCAACTGCAACAGGTGGAAGCCGAGCTGCCTGCTCCGCCTACTCCTGTGACGCTGATCGGCTCTAGCTTTGGGGGCTTAACCGCCGCTTGGTTAGGGCAACGTCAGCCCCAAGTTGAACGACTAATCTTACTGGCTCCGGCTTTTGGGTTTCTATCCCATTGGTTGCCCCGCTTAGGCTACGAACAAGTGCAACAGTGGAAAACCGAAGGCTTTTTGCCCGTTTATCACTATGGCGCAGAGAAAATGCTGCCGATTAGCTACCAGTTTGCCGAAGATGCCGCTCAATATCGCGAAACAGAATTGCTGCGATCGGTGCCGACCCTGTTGTTTCATGGCAAAAACGACGAAGTGATTCCATTGCAAACCAGCATTGAATTTGCCGAAACACGCCCTTGGGTGACCTTGGTTGAACTCGACAGCGATCACGGCTTAACTGATGTCAGCGATATCATTTGGCAAGGCATCCAAGAGTTTTGCTCACTGCCATAACTCTTGGGTGACAGGCAGCCCCTACCGCCAAAATAGAATGAGCGGAGTGAAACCCATTCACCGTTTGTTTTCCGCTAGGGCTAGGAAATAAATGGTAAGACAGCGACAATCAACTTGAAACACATCTAAAACTGAATCAAGTTGATTGGTTGCAAAAAAGGCTCTCCCGAATCTTAGATGATAAGTGAAACCTATAAGTCTTCTGGTAATGGCTTCAAGCTCCGAGCATCATCAATTCTGTAGTTTAAAGTACAGTTTCAACCATAAACCCAGGACAGCCCTCCCATCCTTCGGCTTTTTTGAGCATACTGGTGCTTGGGAATTCCCTGAATCCGCTCAAAAGATTACGTCAAAATCTCACGCTGTATTCATCTGCACCTGCCCAGTCAATCTCTCAAGGATGCTGTTGCTATTCGAGATTGGTTGGCTGCAAATAAAACTCCTAACGCTACCAAACGTGTTTTGACCCAACTGTCTGCTTGCTGCGATCGCACTACAAAATTCGCGATCACTGTTGGAGGCGATCGCGTTGGCAGTTGAAATTCAAGCTGCTAGATGTTGATTGATGAACGCCGCGATCGCCTTAAATTCGCGAT
>CASBQE010000092.1 GCA_949127665.1 Synechococcales cyanobacterium PMM_0083 | reverse complement strand
CTGAATCGGGTAACATGACTGCTCCCGGTGCTAGCACCTCCTCATACGGAACGACCAGAGACAACGACGGCTTTAACTGGGGTTGGTTAGGGTTGTTGGGCTTAACCGGATTGGCAGGGTTGCGCCGTCCTAAGAATGAAGTCGTCGATCGCTATGAGCCAACCACCACTCGCTCTGACATGCGCTAAACTTTCATGCGCTAAATTTTTCGGTTTACAACTGGGTAGTTGTTATGGGCAAGCAAAGGCAGTCTACGCTTCCTTTGCTTACCTTTTGTCTGCTTTTAGCTGTAATATAGTTGATTGTCGATCGCACGAAAGGCTATTTATCCCAAAAGGAATATTCGATATATTTCGCCCAAGCTACCACGCATTCTATGCGTGGTAGCTTGGGCATGGGTTGAATACCTGCTCGCCGCCATAATCTGAACATAATTATATGACCGTTGAGCAACCGTCCTCTGAAGCCGCGATCGCACAAAGCAGCGACTCACCACAAACATCAACAGAGGCTACATTTCCGGTTGTGGGTATTGCAGCCTCCGCAGGTGGGCTAGCAGCTTTTAGGCAGTTACTCAGTCATCTTCCTGCTGATACTGGCATGGGGTTTGTCTTGGTTCAGCACTTAGACCCACACTTCTCAAGTCTTTTGTGTCGATGTTGCTGAATAGGCAGAAATCTTGCTGCAAGTTGCAACGATCGCTAGCCGCTTTACCTATCTAGTTCTTGATGATGTGGTTTTGGGTCTGGAGATGGGCTATCGCTGCGGGTGAATCGAATATCGGTTGGGCGATCGCTGAAGTTGAGGTAGCAATCATCTGTGAGTGATCAACAGACGATGATGAAGCGATCGCTGGGTTTGAAGCGGGTGCAAGAGACGGGATGTTATCTGTTGAGTCGAATTCTGACTGAATTGGCTCAGCCGAATCTGCATTACTACCGAGCAAATCAGTTACAACCGGAGTAATCGTATTGTCTGCTGAAATTGGGGCGATCGCAGAAGCTGGATCTTCCAAATTTATAGTTCGTTGAATGGCTGCTGAATCAGGTGGCTGAGTTGAGGTATGAGTGATCACGGTGTCTGGAGAGAATCGCGATCGCTGAAGGAGTGGTGCTTCTGGATATTGGTTTGCTGTTTCAGTGGGCGGGTCGAAACCTTGGGCAGAAACATTTGATATCGACGGTTCGATTGAATGTTCCGCAGGTGTTTCCGCAGGTGTTTCTGTAGGAGTTTCTGTAGAGAGTCTTGAAATTGATGGCGAGGGAGATTCAAATCGATTGAGCGGTTCGCTTTGGGAAGCTTGGGCGATCGCCGCTACTTCGCTGGGGGCGGATGGGATCGCTTCTGTGGTAGTCTCTTCCACGACAAAAGGAGACGAGATCGCTGCATTTGTCTCGGCGAGTGGAGATCTGGCGATCACTGGTTCAGCGATCGCCAGATCTTCAGCGATCGGTGTCTCAACTGCAAATGTGCGAGCGATCGGTGTTTCAACTGTAGATGCTTGAACTATCGGCGTATTTGTCTCGGCGAGTGGAGATCTAGCGATTAGTGATTCTGAGATCGCGAGATCTTTAACTGTAGATGTTTCAATCAGAGGCGTTTCAGCGATCCCTTCAAAAGGAGCCGTGGTTGGTACATTGATCTCAGATGGGGCAGGCTTTAGTGGACGAGGTTGGGGCTGCGTCTGAACGGTTGGAACTATAGATTTAGAAGGCGTAGAAAAATCTGGCGCATCGAAAAAGGGAGAGTCTTGAAAGGGCAATTCCTGATTGAGCGATTCCTGATTGGGCAAAGATAAATCTGGGACGGCTAAAAAAATGGAGGGATCAAGTACCCTGAGCGATCGCGCTCCCAACGGGGTAAAAAACTTGGGTTGCAGCATCGATTGACCCAGCGGCACAGGCGGCAAAAGCGGCTGTTGAATGCCCAGCGGTGATTCTGCTGGAGGTTGGGTTGCAATGGATGGGGCATCGGTCATCGCTGAGAATCCCTAATTTGAAAAATAGCCTTGAGCGCCTCTAGACAAGCGCTTAGCGTCGCCGCTCGCGCCGCCCCCTTTCACCCGCACCTCATCGGAGCGATGCACGACGGTTAGCCCTTCGTAGGATAAGATCAACTCTTCCAAGGCGATCGCGCTGGAATCAGCCTTGAGCGCTGGGGTTTTCCAGCCTACAGGCACTACGCCCACCAATCGCCAAGCCTGGATAGTTTCTCCCGCTTGGTTAAACACCAAAATGTTGATATTGCGCCGCCGCAGATCATCCGCCGTCAAGCTTTGACTAATCCATTTCCAAAACGCAGGATCATTCGTGATGCCGCGCTTTAGGGTCAAATCGCCAAACTTCGCGTGTTTCAAAAAAATGCGCTGCTGTTCATTTACACCGCCTTCTTGATAGACATCTTTTTCAATCTGCACATCCAATCCAGAGCATTCACTAAAGGCAGCCGCCAACTGGCTTTCCATTTCAACATAGAACCGATTGGTAGTGACGTAATTCAGCACATTTGGGCTAGACATTACCTGCGCCTCCCATAGCCACGACTCCGCTCCTGTTGTTGGACTAAATCTTGATGCAACAATTCCACGACGCGATCGCTCAATCGCTTCACTGCTAAGGGATCTTGCAATAGCTGACCCGCAAGCTGAGATAACAGCGCCAAATCTTCGGGATGGGTCAACTGCAAAAAACGAGCCGGGGCGGCATACCCAGCCGGACGAACAGTAACCGGGGGAAGTAGGCGATCTCGGGTGGCTTCTGAACCCAGCGGAGTCAGGGGAGAGGAGTTAGTCATGGGTTTCTTGAGATGGGCTACTGGTTTCAATCATTGTTCCATCATCACGGGGTGGTTGGGCGCTGCGCGTTTCCTGTGCCCGACTCAATAAATTTTCAATCCGACTGGTTTTGCTGATGCTCCGAGGTTGGGCGATTCCCGTAAGGGATTCGCTCTGCGGAATCGCAGGCTGCCGCGCCGATTGCTCCTTTGCCACATCTGCTTTCACTTGGGCCGCAATTTGTTGATAGAGCGCCTGCATTTCCGGTGTTGCGTTCGCCAGTGGCTCTGTGCCTAACGATAATAATTCTGTGGCGGTTTGTCCTTGTCGCGCCGTCCGGGCACGCTGCACCAGATTTTCTAGATAATCTCCTCGGCGATCGCGACTTGCTCCTTGCCCTTGAATTTGATCCTTTAGCTGTTCATAAATCGCCTGGGTATAGCCACTGCGACCCGCCAAATCAAGCACTCGCACGGCTATGGCAGTCAGAATAGCAGCCGTCAACGTCGGCACAAACGGCACCCACAATCCCTGAGCCAGAAACACGCCATAGCAAATGCCCCAGAGTGCCGCGCCTAAGCCAACCAAGCCAATGAAAAACAAGCCCAGCCGTCGATTATAAAAGGCAAGCAGCCCACTGCCAACCGACCACGCAAAAATCCACAGCACTTCCCCAAAGCTTGACCAACTGCGAATTAGGGGACGATTATCCAGCACGGCGCTGAGTATTTGGCTGACCGCGTGGGCATGAACCACCACACCCGGCATGGTGCGTGAACCGCTGCGGGTTTCATTAAACGGCGTGTTGAGTTCATCTTTCGAGACTTCAGAGGTGTTGCCAATGAGCACCACGCGATCGCGAATCGTTGTTGGATCAACCTTATTTGCCAAAACACTGGTGAGCGGGATTTCCTGAAATATTTGTTTAGCACCGCGATAGTTCAACATCAATTGGTAGTCGGGTGCATCAGCGCGGACATAGCCACCAAACTGAGGATCAATTCGTCGCAGCACCGTTTGACGAAACTGAATCTGATTCTCTGCGGTGGAGTCCGGCTTGATGTTGGCACCTTCTAGATACATCAATGCCATCTGAAAACTTAAGGAGGGTATTTCGTTACCGGCTCTGACATCGTTGCAGTCGTGATTCGTGCGGCTCCGTTTGTTCGATTGGGCTGGCGTAGAAAGCAGCTTGGTGCGGCGCACGATTTTGTCAATGTCTAGGGGAAAATCGGCAAAGGCTGCTCCGCCAGGAGGAGTGCCTGGAGCCGGAGGCGAACCCGGATGATTGGCGGTGCTGAGCAGGCAGCCCGTGACGATCGTTTCGCTCTGCTCAATGACTTGTTTTAGACGGACTCGCCCTGCTGGTAAACCATGCGGCACATCTCGTGAAATATCCATGCCAATGGCGCGAGGCTGATAGCTATCTAGCTTTTTCAGCAGGGTTGCAAATTTATCATCGTGGATCGGATATTGCTGAAGTTGCTCAATATCATCATCGCTAATGGTCACGATCACGATGCGATCGTCGGTTTTTTCTGCGGGGCGACGACGGATAAAATCGTCATAAGCGGCTAGCTCCGTGCCCTCAAATCCACCCAAAAACCGGATGCCCACAATTGGCAGCGTCACCGCCAAACTGGTGAGCAAAATCGTTTTGAATAAAGATTTTAGGGAAGTTGCCATAGGTGAGAGTGATTGCAAAAATTAAGGAGAAGTCGCCGCTTGAATTTCTTGAACCCAACGTCGGCGATCGCGGTGTTCTAAATTTAGAATATCCTCTAAAGTCCAGTGAAAATG
>CASBQE010000091.1 GCA_949127665.1 Synechococcales cyanobacterium PMM_0083 | reverse complement strand
CCCGGCTGTGCCTTAGCGTTTCACGATGCCGATGCCCAATACTGCCGAGCCTGCGGCACTAAACTCGCGCAAGGATGCCCCATTCGAGGCGTTGGAAATTAGGGATGAGTGTGGCGAATGGCGAATGGCGTTCGCGTAGCGTCTCCGTAGGAGATATGGCGAGTGGTAAGGGATGAAACTTCACACTCGACATTTAACACCGGAAATCTGACACCCAACATCCGACACCTAAGATCTGTACTTCGCACCCTTATTCAGTCAATTAAATCTACCTGACCCAACTCTACTTTTTCTAAGACTCGGTTAATGTTGAGTCGATCTGCTTCGGTGACTTGCTGATTGGAAAGTAACATGGATGTGAGTTGAAGATGTTGGTGGCGAGAAACTTGTTTGGAGGAAAGGATCTGTTCGATTGTGGAGCTAAAGATAGGTTTTACTTTGTTCACAGTCCGCATGATTTTTCTTGATTGCACCCTCAGTCTTGATCGTTTTTAAGCTTTCCCTGCTCTTCAGTTAAAAAAGACAGGTGACCTAAAGATAGGATTCAAACTTAAAGATAGGATTCAAACTTAACAGAGTTCGGGTAGTGGAAATTGGATTTGAGGCGGCATCCCATTTTGGGGTTTGTTGCCGCTATTTGCAGAACTTGACATTCAAAGTTAAAAATCAATCTTCTGATTTAGATTTTTGTGTAAAAATCTAAATGCTTAGTTTGTCGGGAGGTAGTGCAATGCCAATTTGGGTAAACGAACAAATTGATCCCTGCGGAATTCTTCACACCTGCATTGCGTGTTGCGATGAAGACCAGGCGCAGGATTGCCATGAATCATTTAAAGAAAATTTGACGGATCAGCAGCGATCGGATGGATGGACGGCGAGTATGCGTCAGGTGCAATCTTGGGATGAGGTGCCAGTCAATGCTTTGAAGCTGGATTAGTCTTGGTAGGGGTGCGAGACGCTAATAAGCCGCGATCGCCGTCTCCAGCAAACCTGCCAAACCGATCTTGCAGATTGCTAGCTTTGCCGCTCTCGGAAAAACTACTCTGCCATCAAAGAAAGGCGATCTGCCGTTGCTGCCTGTCGCTCAACCACACGGGATAGGCGCTCAATGCTTTCTGCTTGTTGTTTAGCAACTTCCGCATTCTGCTTAGTAATTTCTGCGGTTTGTTTCATAATTTCTGCTTGTTCTTGAATCAAGAACTTAATTTCTGTGATTCCTTCAGTTAAACGCTCAATCTGCTCTGAATTTTCTTCAAGAATTTGCGACTGTCGGCGGAAACCTGCCTCGATAAGATCGGGCAGGTGGAGAGAATTTTCAACCAATTGAGAAAGCTGATGCTGAATCGTCAGGGTCAAGTCGTTCCTGTTCGTCATTTGTGAGTTGCTAGGCGCGGTAGAAACATATTACATCTGAGTTTTGAAATTGTTTTACTTGTCTTACCTGAAACGAGCTTCTAATTTGTTAACCCGTGATTCCAAGGCGTTGAGCCGATCTTTGGCTTCGATCGCCAAGGTTGCGAGTCGATCAATAATCTGGCGATCGCTCAGGGTTGAAGGGCGCGTTGGGCGAGAAATTGATGGCGTTGAATTGGATGGTGGCGGCAAATTGCCCCGGCGCAGTTGATTCACTTCTGCTTGCAACTGCTGCACTTGCGATCGCAATTGGTTAACATCATTCTGCAAGTTAAATGTAGCTTGAGCAGAAGCGCCACTTTGCCATAGAAGCAGAATGGCAAAGGTTGTGATGAATAAAAGTGCAATTCTCAGCATCATGTCACCTTTCATTACAAAGAGATGGGAGAATAGAAAAATTGATCAGGGCGGTCAAGTAGCTTGCCCTGACATGTTAATAATTGGCTAGCAGCGGAGTTGGAGAGATGCTCAAGCGGACAGTGGTAATGCTGATGGTGGTCATCAGTTTAAGTTTGCAAGGATGCGTATCTAGCGCGACCGGGTTCAAAAGCTTTGTAGACAGCTTGGATGGGTATCAGTTTTTGTATCCTAACGGGTGGCTCCAGGTGCAAGTGTCAGATGGACCCGATGTTGTGTTTCATGACATTATCGAGCAAACGGAAAATGTTAGCGTTGTGATTAATCCAGTTACCACTGGTAAATCGCTTAAAGATTTGGGCGATCCCAGTCAGGTCGGCTACAAACTTTCCAAAAGCGCGATCGCGCCTCCTAACTCTGGCAGAGAAGCGGAATTGGTCAACGCTGAAATGCGAGAAATTGGTGGCAAAACCTATTACCTGCTGGAATATGCAGTGAAGGTTGGCGATAAAAACCGTCACAATCTAGCTAGCGTCGCCGTCAGTCGTGGCAAACTCTACACCATTAATGCTTCCACTACTGAAGATCGCTGGGAAAGAATGAAAGACATGATCGAAAAGACGGTGCGATCGTTTTCAGTATATTAAGCAGGTGGCGGGTTTCAGGGGTTAGGGAACAGAAGGAAGACAAAAGTAAAACTCAAAACTTTCTTAGAATTTCTCACTCAACATCAAAAACTCTTTTCTCTGCATCTCTATGGGCGTTCCACAGTTTGTTTTGGCTTCAGCTTCTCCAGCGCGGCGGCGATTGCTGCAAATCGCTGGGATTGATCCAATTGTGCAGCCAAGTGATTTTGATGAATCTCAAGTGACCAGTGCTGATGCCGATTTACTGGTGCGGACTTTGGCTTTGCGGAAAGCAGACACGGTGGCGACGCAATTGGCGAAAGTAGGAATATTATCGCCAACACTCGTTTTGGGCTGTGATTCCGTTTTGGCGATTCATGGTGAGATTTACGGGAAGCCCGATAGTGCAGCGGCGGCGATCGCCCGTTGGCAAGCAATGCGCGGTCACATTGGCGGGCTTTACACCGGGCACACGTTGATTGAACTGCTCCCAGATCAAGCGAGATTTTCTGAAGCTCCGCTCAAAACTTTAGTTCGCTGTCAGGTGACGCAGGTTCACTTCGCCAACATCAGCGATCGCCAAATTGAGGATTACGTTGCCACGGGTGAACCCATGTATTGCGCTGGCTGCTTTGCGCTAGAAGGGAAAGGCGGCTTTTTTGTTGAAAAACTAGAAGGGTGTCACAGCAACGTCATTGGGCTAAGTATGCCGCTATTGAGACAGATGATGGCGGAGTTTGGCTACAATGTTACCGATTTTTGGTAGTTTCCTCCAACCGTTCCTGAACGACTTGGCAATAAAATTCTTCTAAGGCAGTGATGCAAGTTGGGTCATCAAATACCTCCGAGCATCGTGCTTGCATTACCATTGAAATTTCATGCCTCCAATCGCTCTCCTGTGCCAACCGGATAGCAATATCAACATAGGCGGTTTCATTAGCCGCGATCGTGTCGGTCACCCCAAGGGTTTGCAAAATGCCAGTGGAAAGCCGACCCCGCATGAATTCGCCAGGACAGGTCACTATTGGTAGCCCACAGGCGATCGCGTCCAGTGTGGTGTTGCCGCCTGTAAAACCCAGCGTATCCAAATAAACATCAGAAAGTAGATTCAACATTAAGTAGTCGTTGCGCTCTAGCGTCGGTAAAAAGATGCAGTAATCGTCACTATTAAGCTCAGCGGCGGCAAAGGCTCGGTGCAGACGAGGCTGCAAAATATCCGCCCGGATAAACACAAATTGGGCATGGGTTACTCGACGTGCAATCTCGACTAACAACCCATCATGCTGGGGCAAATATTTGAAGGGAGCCTGACAGCAGAGATAGGCGATCGCGTCTTCTCGCAGGTGAAACTCAGATCGAGTTTTTGTCAGCGGTGGTACTGATGGCTGGGGATAGGCAATGCCCAACTTGGGCAAACAAACCAGAGTTTCTGAATAATGTGTCTGAGCGTTGGCTGGCTCCATTGCTTGACTGGACAGGTAATAGTCAAGTGTGGATAGACCGGAAGTGACTGGATGCCCCCAAGCCGTGCATTGAATTGGCGCGAGTCGCAATGCTGCCATTTGCACGGTGAGCGGGTCCATGCCAATTTCAGGAAACACTAGCACATGTAGTTGATCAGACAAAATCTGCTGGCAGACCGCTTCTAAATTGTTAGGAATGTGATGAAAGCGATCGCTCCAGGATTGAAACTGTTCGGTGACTAAATCGGGAGAATCGCCTGTGTAATAACAAAAAACTTCAAAGTTTTGGTGATTGCAGTGCTTTAACCATCCAGTTAACCAAAGTGTTCCGCTGTAGGCATGAAAATAATGCGATACATAGCCAACCCGAATCTTAGTTTCGATCGCTGGCATCGATAAAGGCTGCACCCATTGGGGATAATTTGCCACCATAATTTGGTGGATCAGATGCCCATATTGCTGTTGTAGTTCAAGCATCGCCTGAGCTTGATAAGTCAATTGAAAACTGGTAAATCGGCGACTCCCGATCAGAGCATTTTCTCGTTGATTTACAGTCTCTAGTCGAGTCTCTTGAATTAGATTTTGCAGCGCTTCAGTGAAGCGATCGCGATAAAATTCAATTTCTTCCAGGGAGTCATAGGCTAAGGGCAGCATCAACGCGTTTAGCAGCTTAAATGTGTAGCTTTCTGGCAGCTTTTCTAACGCAAACTCTGCCGCTTGAATCATTGCTTTATGCTGATTATTTCGCATCAGCTTAATTGCCAATTCATAGTGAAGCTGCTCTGAGTTTGGATATCGCTGAATGCCTTGTTTTAAGACTGAGATCGCTTCAGCAGCGAGATTTAGCTGACTCAACAATTCACCTAGTTTCGCATAATCTTCTGGTTGAGCCGCTTGCAATCCTATCAATGCTTGATAATGATAAATCGCTGAGTCAGTTCGCCCTTGTTGAAGCAACCGTTCTGCGGATTGTTGATGAAACTGAATAGGTTG
>CASBQE010000090.1 GCA_949127665.1 Synechococcales cyanobacterium PMM_0083 | reverse complement strand
TTTCACGCACCATGCGGCGAAGTTGAGGCTGGCTACGAAGGCGACGAGGACGATGAACTGGAAACATAGTTAGATTTAAGGATGCATCAGTTCTTAAAAGTCTAAAACGTTCTGTTGATCAAGACTTCATCCAACACGTTACGTTCTGTTACGCCATATCTATTGCGCCATAGTTTACCCTAGCTGCTTCAGGCTCAGGGCAAACAGGGTAAAGATGCTGAAGGAACCGATCGCAAACATAAGTGATCGCCCTGGGGCAAAATTCACCACATAAAAAACAGGATACAAAGATCGGGCAACGACAAAGGCGATCGCAGCCCAAGCCGCATTGGGAGAGGTCACCTGAGTCACATATGCCATCAGTGCTGCCGCCGTAAACAGCACAAAAGCTTCAAAGGCGTTTTGATGCGCCCAAGTTGCCCGTTGAGCATAAATCGGCAACTTATCCACTAACGCACGAGGAGTTTCAAAAGCCTGAAACCCAACTTGAGCGCGACCCGCAGCAACCAGCAAAAAGGGTAAATAAATCAATGCTGCCGCTGCAACAATGCCATAGAGCAGTGCAGCAGGAGTAGAAATTGTCAGTTGGGGGAGAGTCATGATTCTATACAAATTTGTAGCGACATCTCTAGCGTACTGGCAGGTGGAGCGCGATGTTGATATACAACGATACTATCCACCGCTAACGGGCGGAATCAAAACCACCTCGTCGCCGGATTGCAAGATGGTTTCTGGCGGTACAAATTGTAAATTCACGCCAAATCGGGTTAGATCTTGCCATTGAGCCAGTTGAGGATGGGCAGCAATCAGGCGATCGCGCACCGCTTCAACCCTCGTGCCTGTGGGTAACTCTAGCTTCAAGTCCGACACTCCACACGCCTCTTGATAGGCTGCAAATAGTTTGATTGTGACCGTAATAGTTGGATCAGACATAACTTATGAGTAAAAAGGCAACCTTACAATTCTGATTTTAAGAAGTAAAGACACAGAGAAAATTTAATGTGATTCCGTTGAGAATCTATCTAAAGAGTGACTAGCATATCTCACCCTTTGCAATGTTTGACGCTAGAGTATCAGTGCTGCTGCTGTGTTAGAGGATAGACGAATGTTAGAGCTATACCAATTTGAGATGTCTCATTATGTCGAAAAGATTCGCCTAATTTTGGACTATAAAGGATTGGATTATCGCAAAGTTAACGTCACCCCTGGTATGGGTCAGTTAGATTTAATGCAAATGTCAGGACAGCGCCAAGTGCCTGTGCTGAAGGACGGTAGCACGATCATTGCAGACTCTACCGCGATCGCAGAATATTTAGACAAACAGTATCCTGAGAAACCGATTATTCCTCACGATCCCAAACTGCGGGGCTTGTGCATAATGATGGAACAGTGGGCAGATGAATCCATTGGCGTGAACGCCCGCAAGTGCTTAATTGGTTCCTTAGGGCAAGATCAAAGCTTCCGCACAGCCGCCCTGCCATCCAACACGCCAGATTTTCTCAAAACCTTGGTAGAGTCAGTCCCCAGCGATTTGTTTAGCTTTTTCGGGTCTGGCGTGGGTCTGGGTCCCGATGCAATTAAATCGGCTCAAGATGCTATGAAGCGAGACCTGACTGCGCTATGTTTTATTCTGATAGAGCAACCCTATCTGGTCACCGACCACCCAACCCTGGCAGATTTTGCTGTTGCTGCATTAACGATGTATGTCAAGTTTCCTGAGGGCAACTACCTCAACATTCCTGAGTCGCTGAAAGGCAAAGGCGTTGCAGGGATCGCAGACATTGGCACCTTTAAGCCATTTTTTGACTGGCGCGATAAACTCTATGCCGACTATCGAAAACCGTTGATTGGAATGCCTTCCAGTGGGGCGCGTCCGACATCAATCAATATTGATTAGGGGTCGAGAAGTAGAGAGACCGAGTGTGAATATTGCCTCCTATTTTTGTGATTCTACTCAACCTTTTTCTTGCTTCAACTGCAAATTCTGCGTGTAACATAGCATTCCATAAAGGCTGATAACGTGGGGGTTATGGTATGGCAACGCAACAAGGAAGAAACGCGATTGGATTAGTTTTTGGAGGCGCGATCGCGGGATCATTGCTAGTGACTTCAGCAAGCGCTCAACAGGCATTACCGCCGCCGCCATCGGTGCCCTATTTAGCGCCCTTGCCTTCTTTGCAGCCTGTTAATCTCACGCCAGGAATGCAGCCCATGCCAGGAATGCAACTCATGCCGGGAATGCAACTCATGCCGGGAACGATGACCGCACCACCACAGGAAACTATTTTTCAAGCGCCTGCCCAGACTCCGGGCAACACCGCGAGCTATCAGGTGTTGGTGAATGGAGACAGCCCCTATCTACTGCAACAAATTCAGCGCGTGGATGCGGCTTCATTTGTGCGGGAATATCAGGGTAAACGGGTGATTCAGGCAGGTGTATTTAGTACGGGATCGGAAGCCCAACAACGGGTGGCGGTTTTGAATCAGCAAGGAATTGGCGCTCAAGTTGTGCCGGCAACAATGGGCTACCCAAGCCAGGTAATGCCTACACCCTATTCTGGTGTTCCCAATTCAGCCATGGGCACTTCAGCTATGGGCGCGAATTCCAATGCTATGAACGCCGAGTTGCCAAAGGTTTCTTTTTATCAAGTGGTTGTGCCTACGCCATCATCCAACTACGGCATCATCACCAACAAAATGATTACGATGGGGGTGCGACCGGAGGCTATTCAAACCCGGCGATCGCCCAATGGTCCTCATGTTGCGGTAGGTCCCTTCACCAAGCAAGAAGAAGCAGCAAGCGTCAGTAGCTATCTTCGCAGCGGCGGCATCGATGCACGAGTGTTTTATTCAAAATGACGCGGCATTCTTTTTCTGCTCGGCAGCGGCAGATCCAGCAGATTGTGGTGACTGCTGAGCAAATGCAACAGATAGAAGCGCGGGTTTTTGCCGCCGGAATGCCTGTGGCAGCGCTGATGGAGAAGGTGGCGATCGCGATCGCCTGTCGAATTGTAGATCTATACCCCGATCCCACCTTACAAATCGGAGTGTTGGTTGGGTCGGGGCACAATGGCGGCGATGGGCTAGTCGTCGCACGAGAGCTACACTTTCGCGGTTACTCCGTTTCGGTTTATTGTTTCTCGACTAAGTCCAAAGAATTAACTGAACATCATGCAAACTACTGCCAAAGCTTAGGAATTCCGTTTGTCGATCAGGTTGTCGCGCTGCAAGACTGTGATCTGTTGATTGATGCGTTATTTGGGATTGGGC
>CASBQE010000089.1 GCA_949127665.1 Synechococcales cyanobacterium PMM_0083 | reverse complement strand
GAAATCCGGTTGAGGTAGCGGAAAATCCAGTATTTGAAAACGGTGTCTAAAATAACGGGAAATGTGGCGATGAAGAGAAAGTTGAAATCTCGACTGGGAGGCAATCCAAAATGCTTGGCGATTCCTTCTAAAAGCACTTCCCAGCCATGAGGAGAGTGAAAGCCAACGAAGGTGTCGGTAAACAAAATGATAATAAACGCTTTAGCGCTATCGCTGAGTCCATAGACTGTTTCATCGATAAAGGATTTAAGCGTTTCTAACCCTCTGCGATTGGTCAGCAATACGATCGCAAACCCGACCGCAGACAGTAAATCTGCAAACACATTCTTAATGGCACGGGCACTTAGCCTAGAGTAAACCTCTGCAATTTCCTCAGCTTTTTCTTTCAGAAGTGTGTCACTGCTAATCCGCTCTTGTAGCCGTTCTTGAGGTTGAGCAGCGCCCAAAAAGCGATCGAACTCTAATCGTTCTCTAAAAGTATTAAATTCTCTCAGCGCTTCTGCTTCTAAGTCAACGTTAAGAAATATGCCTGCTTGCTCTGGTTGCCAAAATCGATCCACCAACGGACCTACGAGAAAAGCTTTAGAAAGTTGCTGAGTCAGCAGCGGCACAATAATTAATAGCAAGACTAATCGAATGGATATCAGGGTTTTTGCTTTAGAAAACCGAAAGGTTTGAACAACCTGGTCTTCAGAATTTGGGTCTAAATCTCGCTTGATTCGATTCAGTGTTCCTAAAATTGAGCGGGGTAGCACACCTGTTTTATCTAGAATGCCGCCATCATCGATCGCGTTATAGACAAGATTGCCCGTGTTTTGATCGATCGCAGTTCCCCCGCGAGTCGATGGAGTGATGTTATTCGGTTGGGCAAGTGGAACTAAGGCAGTTGAACTGGTGGATGGCGGTTTGTAGCGATCGAGAATTTGATCAATAAACGCTAGTTTTTCTAATACGATCGCAGCCTGCTCTTGATTACTAATGTAAGAACTGCGGCGATTATAAAGCGCCGAGTTAGTAGAATCTACAATGATGCGACTCGCTCTAAATTCTGTGAGGCGAACCTCTGCAAACTTTAGATATTTATTCAGTTCGGATTGGAAATAAATAAGTACATTTTCACTGTGCTTAGGATGTTTTTTAGAAATTTTTCCGCCATCAAAATGTTGGTCTTCGATCGCTTTGATCATTAGGGCAGATTCATATGCCTGCTCAAGCGCTCTTTCTGGAGTTTGTAGGAGCCATTGGTTAGCCCCTCGTAAATATCGACTGACCGATGTTAGAAAAGATGATCTCATGATGGGAACAGGTCACCGTTTAGATATTATTTTTAGACAGGTCATTAAAGTTAAGGTATGAGAGATTCTAGCAAAATCATCTGAAAGCAATTGGTTAAACACGAACGAATCTGGATTATAGGGGCAACGCGGAGCGGCAAAACGAGCTATCTAATCCGCCATTTTTGCCAATGGGCTACCCAAACTGATGTGAATGTGGCTGCTGCTTACCCGCCACCCAGCCCGTCTACAGTGGGTCAAGCATCTTCTAGCTTACTATCGTCTACAGGACTGTCGGGAATTTTGGTTTTTGCGGCAATTGGCGATAATCGAATTGATTTGGTCGATCGCCTCGTTGCTGCTACTCAAAATTACTATTCTTTTTATTCCACAACTCCATTGGGGTTTTTTCAAGACGAAGTGACGCTGTTTTGGCCCTTGCTGATTCAGCAGCTTGATTTGAAAGCGCAGTTTCCCCTGAGGCTGAATCCAGAAAATGAACAAGAGCTTGCTGCTCGACTGTGGCAACCGGAGATTGATCGGGTAATTGGGGCACAAGCAGGGGTGAGTGAAGCGCGATTAGTCAGAAAAATTTTGGATCTTCTGCAACTTGCAGCGCTGGCAGGAATTCCGATTAAGGATATTCCGATTCTGTTGCAGCAAGGATTGGCAGAACAAGATGGAGAACTACCGATTCCATTTGAAACGGTTGGAACAATGTTGCAGCAGTGGCAGCAGTGGTGTCTGGAGCGAGGTCTATTGACTTATGGAATCACGGCAGGGCTGTATTGGCAGTATTTGCTGGAAAATCCTACCTATGAATCCCATTTGGTGCAGCGCTATCCGCTAATTTTGGCGGATGACGTGGATGAGTATCCCGCGATCGCTCGGCATTTGTTTGAAAAACTGCTCAACGCTGGAGCTTCTGCCGCTTTTACCTTTAATCCCGATGGAGCCGTGCGTTTAGGATTGGGAGCCGATCCTACCTATTTGGCAGAACTCGCCAATCAGTGCGAAGTCGTGGAACTGAGCGATCGCCCAACCCCAAGCTTATTGGACGATCTGGGCGAGAGCCTGGTAAAGTTCGCGATTAATCCCATGATATTTTTGGTATTGCCAGAGTCGATTCAATCGATTCAAACCGTTTCGCGATCGGATTTATTACGGCAAACCGCAGAGACGATTATTGCCGCTGTTCAATCTCGGCAAGTGGAACCCAGACACATTGCGGTGATTAGTCCTGGGTTGGATGCGATCGCCCGATATGCCCTGATCGACATTCTGACCAAACATCAAATTCCGGTTGAATCGCTCAACGATCAGCGCCCCCTAATCAGCTTTGCGATCGTTCGCGCATTATTGACACTGCTGGCGCTGGTTTATCCCGGTTTGGGTCGCTTGGTGGATCGCGATGCGATCGCTGAAATGCTGATTGTGCTGGGCGGGGGACAGCAGATGGATCGATCTGCCGCCACTCCACAGTCTATTCTTGCGATTGACCCGGTTCGCGCTGGCTTGCTTGCCGACTATTGCTTTGCCCCTCACCCCGATCGCCCTCGTTTGTTACCCGCCACGACCTTTCCTCGCTGGGATCGGTTGGGCTATCAAACCTCAGAAGCTTACCAGACGATGATTCAATGGATCGAAACTCAGCAATCTCAACTCGAACAACGCCTGATCCCCAATGCAGTTTCACTGCTGGATCGCGCGATTCAGCATTTTCTATCAGGCGGCAGTTCTTTAGCCTTTGATCAGCTATCTGCCCTGCGTCAACTGCTCGAAACGGCACAGCATTATTGGGAAGTAGCTGATCGGTTGCGCCGTAGCACTGTTACCCTAAGCGATCGCGCCACGACTCGCCAAGAGGCTCCAGCCGCTGCAACCATCAGCCAATTTATCCAGCTTCTACGCAATAGCGCTGTCACTGCCAATCCCTATCCGGTGCGTCCGCTGGGGGCAGCGAGTAATGCCGTCACATTAGCCACCGTATTTCAGTACCGCTCTAGCCGCCGCGTCCATCGCTGGCAGTTCTGGTTTGATGCGGCTTCTCCTCGCTGGCTTAGCGGTGTGGATGCATTATTCGCGGCTCCGTTATTTTTGCAAAATTGGTCGGGCGGTCTATGGACTGCTGCCGACGCGATGGATGCCAACGAACAACGCCTGCGCCGAATTCTGCTCGATTTGCAGGCACGCACTGAAGAACGGATTTATCTCTGTCACAGCGATTTGGCAACCAATGGTCAAGAACAAACCGGCACGTTACTAACGTTGGTTAATGCGGCGACTCCAATCACAACGGTGTGAAGCGAATAAAATCCGACAAATAGCGCATAGGTTTGCGTTAAGGCGTAATGAAGAATTAAACATTTTTTTTTATAGTTAAAAATAAGCGCTGTAAAGCCTCCCGTTGCAACAAGTGGGGTTTGGCACTTTTCAAATAGCGTAGATTAACTCAATTACCCAGTGAATATCGTGACTGAATTAATAGAATTTTATCAAGGATGGATGATTGAAGTGATTGCAGCAGAGGCGGGCTTCCGGTTGTGTTGTCGATCGCCTCTGGGTGAAAAATTGGCTGATCCAACCGTGTATCAAAACCATCAACTTGCCATGGCTAATGCAATTCAGTTGATTGATCAATTTTTTGCCTGTCAAGCGCTGCGCCAAGTGTTGCGAGAGCTTTATGAAGCAGAAACACTCAGCTTTGAAGAGTGGCAACAGCTTGGGCGATCGCTCGATTTTGCATCTCGTCATTAGTTTATGCGGTCGCCTTCCTAACCAAAATTACGGTGCAATCACAATTTCGGGCGATCGCTTCTGGAATATTGCCCTGAATTGCTTGCTGCAACAGCCCTTCCCGACTTGCACCTAACACAATCACATCGCACTGATTGTTTTGCGCCATGTCTACCACCGCCTCTACTACCGACTGGGCGCAAACCGATAAGTTTACGACCGATGCCTGAGTTTGCTGTTGGAGAAATGCCGCGCTTCTTTCAAGGGGGCTAGTGTCGTAGCTTTGATCATTAGGAGCAGAAACATGGCACAGGAAAATTTCTGGCGCTTGACTCAACGAGACCAGTGCTGGCAGCAGGGTAACGGCATAGTCTGCATTCGGTCCTCCACCAATGGGCACCAGCCACCGTTTTAGCTGGGTTAACCGTAGCAACATCGCCAGCGATGATTGCTCTATTTCATTAGAGGGCAAATGAGAGCCAATTAACTCATCGCCCATTTTGACCAGCACCACATCGCAATCTGCTTGCCGGATGGCAGTATCGACGGTATCACCAAAAATCCGTCCTGGCGTGGAGGTATTACCTTTCCAGCCCATCAGCAAAAGGTCAATATGGCGTTCTTTAACGGTTTCTAAAACGGCTTCGGCAGTGCTATGAGCGGCTCGAATTTGAGTATGCACTGGAATGCTCCAGATATTTCCTTGGTGAACGGCACGTTTGAGAATGCGGCGGCTGAGGGTGGTGTTAACGGCTGTTTCGGATGGCGAACTATGGCGCGGCACGGTGATCACTTGCAGACACTCAATTTCATAGTTGCGATCGCGCGCAATCACCAATGCCAGCTTCATCAACCCGTTCATGGTTTGAGGATTGCTCAGCGGCACCAGCAAACGCCCTTGCCCCAAAGCAGGCGATCGCGTCTGATACACCACATAAGACGGCTCTGGCTGAGGACCCACGCGCTCCGAGCCACCCCGCAGCTTCTCCGACTCCACCCGCAAAATATCACTCCGGGTAATGATGCCGACGAGCTTGCGATCAGCCACTACAGGCAATCGAGAAAGTTTGTAGCTTGACAGGAGATGAAGCACCTGACTGAGAGCATCCTCTGGACTGACGGTGATCGGTTGCGGAGTCATGATATCTTTCAGAACCGCATGGTCAGGTAATTGCAGATTAGTAATTTTATCTAAATCGGTTTGCGTCACAATGCCCACCAGTCGACCCTGATTCACTACCGGAAACCCACGATGGTGAGATTGGGCGAAGGCTTCAACTACTTCTAATAGCGTCATTTCGCTCGGCAGCGTTTCTACTTTTTTTTGCATGACCTCAGCCGCCGTCAAGGTTGTCCACAGCCCATCGCTAACGACATTTGGGGCAAGGTAAATGCCTTTTAGCTCTAACAAATGTGTATAAAGAGAACCCGGATTTAGCCATTCAGCGATTAAATAAGATGTGACCGAGCAGATCATTAACGGCAAGATCAGGTTGTAATTCAAGGTAGTTTCAAACACAATCACGATCGCCGTAATTGGCACCTTTGCCACTGCCCCAAAAAAACCGCCCATGCCGGTTAAGGCATAAATGATTGGCTCACCGCCCAAAACGGTTGCGGCAACTAGCCCCACCAACTGTCCCAAAGCCGCCCCTAACACCAAGCTAGGGATAAACAAGCCTCCGGGTGCTTCGGCACTACACGCCAAAACCGACAGCACAAATTGCACAACAAAAGCGCTGGCAGTGATGCGCCAATCAGCAGTGCCCGTGGTTAAAAACCCTTGGAGCGTCGTGGTATCGCGAAAAGCGGGAGGCAACAGCGCGATCGCGCACCCAGAGATCAATCCTGCTAGCCCAATCTTCCAAGGCAAACTAAACCGCAAATAGCGACGGCTAAATTTCAAGCTTTCCACAATGCTGCGGTTAAATGCTGCCGCAAAAATTCCAGTTAGCACACCCAATAGCAGAAAAAATGGAATTTCTTCAGGCGAGAAACTGGTTTGATTCAGCGTAGACTGTCCGACTAAGGTAAGGCTAGGTCCTGATAACACCCT
>CASBQE010000088.1 GCA_949127665.1 Synechococcales cyanobacterium PMM_0083 | reverse complement strand
GGATGGCGCGATCGAGTTCGGCTGAAGGCTGTGTCATTCCCCGTTCTAGCCATTCGTGGATTGCCACCAGATAAAACAACTTGACCACGCTGGCAGGATAAATTGACTCCACGCCGCGATAGCTATAGCCTCGCGGCGAATATTTCCAAAATTCTTCTGGGGTGAGTGCGCCGCCTGTGTTGATTGGGGCAGGCAGGTCATACACCAACCAAGTCAGGGCAATCTGGTTTCGCGCCAAGGTGGGAAACGCTGCCCAGGTCGCCGCTAAGATGCGATCGCCCAATTGCTCTAGCAAGTCATCTTTGTGGAAAAACATAAGAAAAAGCGAATTGAGGAGTTAGCAGCACAGCAAAGTCATCTCCACAGCAGATCTATCTAAAATCCCATGGCGATCGCCACTGCATCCAAATCTGGCTCAACGCTTTGCTTCAAGGGATTGTTGCTGTGGGTTATGGCAGCATCGGGATCTTTTAAGCCGTTGCCCGTCAACACACAGACGACTGTGGCTCCCGTGGGCACCTGGTCTTTCACTTTCAGCAGTCCGGCAACAGATGCGGCACTGGCAGGTTCACAGAAAATGCCTTCCTGGGATGCCAACATGCGGTAGGCTGACAGAATTTCCTCGTCGCTGACAGCATTGAACGCACCCTGGCTGGCATCGCGCACGGCGATCGCCTTTTCCCAGTTTGCCGGATTGCCAATCCGAATCGCAGTCGCCAGGGTTTCTGGATGCTCCACCGCTTGCCCAGAAATTAACGGCGCGGCTCCAGCAGCTTGAAAGCCCATCATCCGAGGCAGTTGGGTGCAGCGATCGTTTTGGTGATACTGGCAAAAGCCCATCCAGTAAGCCGAAATATTGCCAGCGTTGCCCACGGGAATGCAGAGCCAATCTGGGGCATCGCCCAGCACGTCCACAATTTCAAAAGCTGCGGTCTTTTGCCCTTCTAAGCGATAGGGATTGACCGAATTTACCAGCGTCACGGGATAGTGTTCCGACATCTCTCGGACAATTTTTAATGCCTGGTCAAAGTTTCCCTTGATTGCTAGCACTTCAGCCCCATAAATCAGCGCTTGACCGAGTTTACCCAACGCCACGTATCCATCGGGGATCACGACAAAAGCCCGCATCCCTCCTCGTCGGGCGTAAGCCGCCGCCGCCGCAGAGGTATTGCCCGTGCTGGCGCAAATTACCGCTGTTGCCCCGGCTTCCTTCGCTTTTGAGATCGCCATAGTCATGCCCCGGTCTTTGAAGCTACCCGTGGGATTTAAGCCATCGTATTTCACCCACACCTGCACCTGTCTACCAATTTCAGCCGCGATCGCTGGAACTGGAATCAACGGTGTATTGCCTTCTCGCAAGGTCACGACTGGGGTTTGCTCAGTCACGGGCAAGTAAGGACGATACATTTCGATCAGTCCACCCCATCCCCCCGTCTGAGCAGCGGTGTGAGATTGGGTAGCGCGGTGGGAACCAACAGAAAAACTCAAAGTCACTGAAGTAATGCGGCGATCGCGGTAAAGGGATAACAAACCGATACAGTTTGTTTGAACCTTAGTTTACCTTGATTGCATCGCTACTTCAGCCAATCTAAACAATCTTCTAAGCCAAATTTTTACCAAAACCTGTGCTTCGCTTGCCATCTTTTTATAAAGTTTGGGTTAAGATGATTCCTGTGGTGTTGATGAGTACAAATACTAGAGTATTCATAATGTTGATGACTGATAATTCTAATTCCGCTAATAAAAGCGATTCAGCGATCGCCTTGCTTGAGCCGACTGTTAGCAATGAACTTGCTGATGTAGAACATCAAGTTCGGCTCCTAAAAGTGATGAAAAACCTGTATCAAGTTGACCAGCAAACAAAGTTTCTTCATCTTCAAGCCGAAACCAATTCTCTTTTAGAGCAACTGCAAGCCTTGAAAGGACAGCGAGACTCTTCTAGTTAGGGCTTCTAGGAAGGTTGTTACGCCTGCCCATAGGGTTGACATCATTCTCAACAGGTGCTTCCATCCGCTGTGAATCATGTATTTTTGCTCTCAGATTTAATAAATCTCTCCAGGGAAGGGACAGGCAAGTTCTATACTTGGGCATGAATCGATCCGCCCCGTGGTAGCTATGCGCTCTTTTTGGTCTGACCCTTACCTTTGGATTCATTTAGCAGGCTTGGCAGCCTTGCCGATCTGGCTAGAGCTATGTTTTTTAGGGCTGGCAGTGGGAGATCCCATTTTTTCGGTGTGGTTAGAGTTGGCGTTTGTCGCGATCGCAGGCATTGTGCCCATTCTGTGGATGCAGTGGCAACGACCGTTTTATATTTTTAGTCTTTTGGCGATCGCGCTCAAGCCAGAAAAGTTAACCCTGTCGCAACGGCAACTGCTGACCCGGTTCAAATCAACCCAGAATCGGTTGTTGGCGGTTATGGTTGCCATTCTGTTGGCGATCGTCCTGCGTCAGCTTTATGTTCTAGCACCGATTGCAGCAGCGGTGGCACCGTTCTCGATCGAATCCCGTGGGCTGGGACTGCTACTAGCCGCGATCGCGTTTTTGGGAAGCAACCTGTTTCTTCAGGTGCCTATTAGTGTTGCCAGCGTCATGTTGACCACTGACTCTGCTTTTGCCAGCACTGACCCTTATCCTTTAGAGCAAATTGCTCAAGACTTTACTAGCCTGGGATTGCCTGTCAGTCAGCTTTTGCCTGAATTTTTAGAGGATTTGGCGATCGCTTCACCTGGGATATCCAATCCTGCTACGCAAACGAAGCAAGCGGTAGAAGAAGTAGATTTTTGGGAAGCCGACTTGGTGCCCCCGCTAGAAGAGGTTGCTCCATCTGCAATCTTAGAATCAGTAGTAGCAGAATCAATCGCCGCTGAGAGTTTGGTAGAACCAGCAACACAGGTAATCAATCAGATAGACGGTGCTGCATTACAAGAGATTACCGTTGAAATCGAAGCTGAAAAAGATGAAGCAGTCGCCGCGATCGCCAATATTAGTATTGAAGTTGACGATCTGCCAGGGATCAGCTTACCCACAGAATCAGGCGACGAAGTGGAACAATCTCCGCCAGAAGACGCAGCGGCGATCGCTAGAATAGATCAGCAGTCTGTATCCGAAGCGTCCTCAACGGGCGAATTTGAGCGTCCTGAATCAGATTCTTGTTGATGATTCGCCTAGATGCATATGCGATCTAGCCATTGCAACCTTTTCAATCCATGACGTTTTACTGTAGCCAAAATCACCTCAATGCAGCGGATAGCCGATTTTGTCGCATCTGTGGTGAACCGTTGCCCAAACAAGCCTCTCCAAAGCCAATCACAGGACTTTTGGGCTGGCGTTACAAAGTTTTGAGCGAACTGGGGCAGGGCGGATTTGGACGCACTTACCTCGCGCAAGATGCCAATCGGTTTAATGAATCTTGCGTGTTGAAAGAGTTTGCGCCCCAAGTGGAAGGCGAAGCAGCACTC
Organism: Synechococcales cyanobacterium PMM_0083; assembly: GCA_949127665.1. Taxonomy (GTDB): domain Bacteria; phylum Cyanobacteriota; class Cyanobacteriia; order Leptolyngbyales; family Leptolyngbyaceae; genus ULC077BIN1. Next base: position 6,246 of record CASBQE010000088.1, on the reverse strand, counting down.
CAGAAAGCAGAGGAACTGTTTGAGCGGGAAGCCGGAACGCTGTATCAGCTTCAGCATCCTCAAATTCCGCGATTTCGGGAATTATTTCGAGCTGAGTGGCAAGGGCGCGATCGCCTATTTCTTGTGCAAGATTATGTGGAGGGGCAAACCTACCAGGAGATTTCGCAGACTCGCCAACAGCAAGGACGGAGCTTTTCAGAAGCAGAAGTCACTGAGCTTTTACTTCAACTTTTGCCCGTACTGGATTACATTCACACCGCTGGAGTGATTCACCGTGACATTTCCCCCGACAACTTGATTTTGCGCCAAAGCGATCGCTTGCCCGTTTTGATTGACTACGGCGGGGTTAAACAGGTTGCTGCCAGAGTGGCATCCATTAGTCAGCGTGTGCAGGCTCCGGTGGTGCAGCCTGGAGCCATTACCCGATTGGGCAAACTTGGCTATGCTCCGGCGGAACAGCTAGACCACGGAGAGGTGCATCCCCATAGTGACCTTTACGCCTTAGCCGTCACGAGTTTAGTCCTGCTGACCGGGCAAGAACCCCAGACATTATTTACATCTAAAGGCGATCGCACCCGCTGGCAGCGATCGCTTCACCTCAGCCCCAGATTGACTCAGGTGCTGACAAAAATGCTCGACCCATACCCTGATCGGCGCTATCAGTCTGCCCCGGAAGTAATGCAGGCATTGGGAAACGCGATCGAATTTCAACCCAGCGGTCAACCCGGTCAGCCAGCCATTCCTGCCTTCACGCCCGATCCAGCGACGCGGGTTGTATCTCCTGCCCGTGCCCGGACTATGCCGATGTTGCCAGCAGCCAAGCCAAATTTACCAACACCCACGGCGAGGAAACAGGCTGACTCTCGATGGCGATCGCTGGCTGGACTGGTGCTGTTATTCGGCATGATTGGAGTCGGCTGGTGGGCTGGAGTAAAGTGGCTTGCTCCTGCCCTGAGATCGAAATTGCCCGAAATCATCCGCTCTACCGGAAATCAAGCGAAGCCAATCGTTAAGTCGAGTCCCTCAACTTCACAGGAGCCAAATTTTTCTCAATCGGAGCAGTCCCGCAAACAGCAAATTCAAGACCGTCAGAATCAATTGGGCATTGATAGTCCCTTTTTGGTCAATCTGGTGAACCAGACGTTTTATGCCAAACATCCTGAGTTAAATGGTCAAAAGCTGGGCACAGGAACCGCAGAGGCGCGCTTGCGAACTGAATGGGATGAGTTGGCGCTCCAGTCTTTAGATCAGTTGCAAGGGTTAAGTGCAGAAGCGCGATCGCGCCTAGGACAATACACGGCAGAAAATGTGCGCGATCGCCAAGCGGCAGCAGCACAGCTAAACCTCAGCGGTCGCGCCCTAAATGATTTGACCGATGCTCAATTTTTTCACTGGTTTCCCGCAGTGTCGCGTCAAGGAAACCTGTTGAACCAGCCAGTAGGTCAAGTGTGGCAGGCGATCGCGCTGGATAAGTTGAAGGCGCTGCGATCAAGTGAGACGTTGGAGCGGATCGAGTTCCCCGCAGAAAATTTTAGCCATCAAGTTAGCGGCACCCTAAACCCTGGGCAGAGCAAAGCTTATCTCGCCAATTTCACTCAAAACCAGGCGCTGCAATTAAAGCTTCGGGCGGCAGGTTCCACCCGACTTTCGATGTATCCACCCAGCAGTAAAGCCAGCGCTTTGTTAGAAGACTCTACCAACACAAACTGGTCAGGCACATTAACCGAAACTGGGCTATACGAAATTACGATCGTTGCAGATGGCAAAGATGCAGTCAACTACACGCTAGATCTAGCCGCCGCCGATGAGATGACTGTAAACCCAGGCGCAGTTCCAGAGAATTGAGGCGATTCCCGTAGAGAAGCAATCCATGAATCGCTGCTTCAACACAATTCATCAACAATTCGCTAAAGTAGAATGACACTTTAGTACATACGTTCTATAATTTTTCTATTCATGGATTAGTGACCATGACCCATTGGCTAATTTATGCACGATCCATTGCCCCCTGGAAGCCTTCTGTTTAACCGCTACTGCATTGCAGGCTTAGCGGGACAAGGAGACTTTGGTTTAACGTATTTAGCGCAAGATCAAAAGCGCTTTGAGGAACGGTGCATCGTCAAGGAGTTTGCGCCGCCTCACCAAAATGAGGATTTGCTAGAAACGCAGCGTCAATCGTTTCACGAATCAGCAGCGGTGCTTTATAAATTGCAGCATCCTCAAATTCCTCGGTTTAACATCCTATTTGCCCAGGAAAATCGGCTTTACTTGGTACGAGATTACGTCATTGGTAAAAGTTATGGAGCAATGCTGACCGAGCGTCAAGCAGATGGCTATTGCTTTTCTCAGGCAGAAGTGATGGATTTGATGCTGCGATCGCTGCCCGTGTTGAGCTATCTGCATCGGTTTGGATTAATCCATCAAAACATTTCGCCCCATAGCCTCATCTATCGGTATCACGATCAGTTGCCCGTATTGATTGATTTTGGGCTGGTCAAGCAACTCGTCATCCAGTTACAGCTTCATCCCTTGCCGCCTGATATTGTGATTGGCAATGGATACGAAGCACCGGAGCTACACAATGGCGGCAAACCGTCTCCTAGCGCAGATTTGTACTCTTTGGCGGCTAGCGCGATCGCCTTACTCACGGGCAAAGAACCGCAAGAACTATATAGCCGTCGCACACGTACTTTGGATTGGGACTCTGAAGTGGATTTGCAGCCCGACTTTGCGCGGATACTGAAGCAAATGCTGCATCCCAATCCGCAAAAGCGGTTTGGATCAGCCGTTCAAGTGTCTAGAGCAGTAGAACCGATCGCCACCGCAATCATTCACTCCAGCCAAGCTGTGCAGTCTGCGCCTGTGGCAGTTTCCGCACCTCAACCTAAAATCCAGGCTCCTCCTCTGCAAGGCTGGGGAACTGCTTCACCTCAATTGCCAGCCGCTCCTCCTGCCCAAAACTTGCCGTTAAATGGTGCGTTCGCTCAACCTTCGCTTCGCCCTGTTGCCGAACCGCCTCAGCCTGTGCGATCGTCCAATGCCTATCGCAAAAAGCCAAAGGCACAAAAGCAGTCAAGCGGAGACTTGCGATCTTCTGCTCTGATGGTAGGTGGTGTCGCCCTGTTGGCGATCGTCGTCTCCTTTCGGGCGCTCAACTGGGTGCAAACCCAACCTTTACCAACGAAAACCCCGACCACAAACGCTAGCACCGCTGTTCCCAAGAATGCTGCTAACCCAACTCAGCCAACGCGCGAATCTGGTTCTTCTGAAAAAGCCACTGTTGATTCCCTTAAAGAACGCCAAAAGCAGATGGGCATCAGCTTTCAGTTCGTCAGCGACCTAACGGATGAGGTTTTCTCTGCCAAGCGTCCCGATCTGAAGGGTAAACCAGTGAGTGAATTGAGCCAACCTGAGCAGCAAAATGAATGGGCAAGTGTGGGCATTGGTCTGCTGGGTCAGCTAGAGTCTCTTAGCCCAGAAGTGCGGGGAAAACTGGGCACCTATCAGCGATTGGATTATGACAAATGGCTAGCTCCCGGAAATGGTGCCAGCCTGAATGCGCGGGAGTTGAATGTGCTGGTGAATAAACGGTTCGGCGATCTGTTTGCTGACCAAAAAGGCAAAACCTTGAGTCCCAAAACCTTTGGGCAAGTGTGGTATGCGATCGCCCAAGAAGAGCTGAAAAATCTCAAGCCTTAGCCGTCGAAGTAAATTGTTATAAAGAGATGTGGGGAGATTTTGTTACCCAACCTTGGCTCGTTGACCTAGGGTGCTTAAAGGTTTCTTGCTAGGGTGAAAGTGAGAACGGAGGCGCGACTGTTTTCCCAAACGCCCCGGATTGCTGACTTCATCAAGCAAAGGGCGACCGCTGAGGTGAATCTCTATCAGTGTCAAGCCAACGGCAACCAGCAGCGCGGCAATCCCAAATACAAAAATTCCCAGAGCAATTGAGATCAGCCAGTTCCAATCCAAAATGCCACGCACTGCTAAAGCAAAGCAGCTTAGGGTCGAAAAAAATAAGGCATAATAAGCCGTTAACACGCTGTAGCGACTGATGCTGTAGCGCTGTTGCAAGCGGCGCAACTGCCTTTTTGTCATGGCATGATGGCGCGTGAGGTCAAAATTAGTATTTAGTCGCTCATCTTGACGACTTTCTTCTAGGCGATCGCTAATCATGGCATAGCGCACCGTTAAACCACTCAACACCAGAGCGCAAGCAACACTCATCAATACTGAATTGAGAATTAACTGGATTAATTGAGTGGTTTGCTCGACGCTCATAGCGCTTCCTAGGTGTCCTGTAAAACAAGTTGAATGGTCGTTATCCTACGCGATCGCGCTCAGAAAACAAAGACCTCGGATTAAATAAAATGATTAAAGATACCATACTCTAATTTAGTACCAATGTTCTATTTTGCTCTCTATTTTCTGCCGACCTGCAACTGCGACTCAATTCACGCTTAAATAGGGGATGCTCTTTTCTGAAATATCTGCGTGACTGATTCTAAAAAGCCCACTCGCTCCTTAGCTGGAATTGCCGGAATTGTGGCGATCGCCACAATCATTAGCAAAGTAGTGGGTTTGTTACGACAGCAAGCGATCGCCGCTGCCTTTGGTGCGGGAGTGGTGGCGGGTGCTTACAACTTCGCCTACATTATTCCTGGCTTTTTGCTGATTTTGCTGGGTGGCATCAATGGTCCATTCCACAGCGCGATCGTTAGTGCGGTCTCTAAACGCAAACGGCAAGAAATCGCGCCAATTGTCGAGTCAATTACTACCCTCGTCGTTGGCTTACTGCTGCTCGTCACCATAGGATTAGTGATTTTTGCCGATCCCTTGATGCACCTCGTCGCACCGGGTTTGTTTGCCACCGCCGAACAAGCCGCCAACCGAGGAGTCACTCCCGCAGGCTATCAAAATTTAGTCATAACCCGCGAACTTGCCATTCAACAGTTCAAAATCATGGCTCCAATGGCAATGCTGGCAGGGCTGATTGGCATTGGCTTTGGCACACTCAACGCCGCTGATGTGTACTGGCTGCCCTCCATTAGCCCCTTGCTCTCCAGTGTGACGGTGCTGATTGGGCTGGGTGGACTTGCCTGGATGCTGGGAGCGCAGATTACGTCGCCCCAGTATGCCGTGGTGGGCGCAGCCGTTCTCGCCTGGTCAACAGTGGCAGGGGCGTTGTTGCAGTGGTTTGTTCAACTCCCGGTGCAGTGGAAAGAGGGTCTAGGTGGGTTTCGCCCCCGGTTCGATTTTCGCCGCCCCGAAGTGCAGGATGTCCTCAAAATTATGGGTCCTGCCACTTTTTCTTCTGGGATGCTGCAAATTAACGTGTGGACGGATATGTTCTTTGCATCCTTTTTGCCCAATGCAGAGGCGGCAGTTTCTGCGATGGGTTACGCAGGCTTGCTGGCAATGACTCCCTTGGGGATCTTATCCAATATGATTTTGGTGCCGCTGATGCCAGTGTTTTCGCGGCTGGCAGATCCGGAAAACTGGGCTGAGCTAAAGCAACGGATTCGCCAGGGTTTGATGATGACCGCGATCGCCATGTTGCCCCTCAGCGCGTTGATGATGGCGCTGGCATTGCCCATCGTGCGAGTAGTCTACGAACGGTACGCCTTTGATCTAGAAGCTTCATACCTAACGGCATCGATTCTCGTCGCCTATTCAGTCGGCATGTTCGTGTATCTAGGGCGAGATGTGCTGGTGCGAGTGTTCTATGGATTGGGCGATGCCGATACACCGTTTCGGATCAGTATTGTGAATATTTTTCTGAATGGAGTCCTAGACTTTTTCCTGATTAAACCCTTTGGCGCACCGGGCTTGATCTTGGCAACCGTGGGAGTCAACGTCGTTTCGATGGTCGTGATGCTGTGGATTTTGAATCGACGGCTAAACGGTTTGCCCCTGAGAGAATGGCTGACCCCGATCGCCGGATTAGCCGCCGCCAGCGCGATCGCGGGTTTCATCGCTTGGGGCACTCTCCAAGGTCTAGAATCCCTTTGGGGCAACTCTGGACTATTGATTCTGCTTGCCCAACTTTGCATCGCTGGAGCCGCCGGATTGATCGTATACATCGGGCTTGCGCTACAACTGCGCTTACCAGAAGTCGATGATTTTGGCGATCGCATTCGCCAAAAACTGGGTCGGGGCAGCGGCGAATAAAATTGTTAACTGGCTCTAACCCTTCTGTAGGACATTCTCAAAGCTGACCTGCTGTCCCCGAAAATCTAAAGTTAT
>CASBQE010000087.1 GCA_949127665.1 Synechococcales cyanobacterium PMM_0083 | reverse complement strand
TATCATGACAATGCCATTGCTGCCGAAACTACAGCATTTGCCGATTAATCTACCGATCGAAGGTGCAGTGCGACTTGAGTTGGAAGAGGGCGTTCCCATTTTTCGGGCATCAAGTTTTGTTCAGGCTCGAATTGAGGCACTCCTCGCAAAGCAACAAGAAACCCAACTTGGTGCAGAAGAGGAACAAGAACTAGATTGTTATGAAGAAATTGATGACTATCTGAGTTTTGTGAATCGTACAGTTCGTAATCTTTCCCTCGCTGAAACCAAACAAGCCTGATAATCGTGTCTCGCAGCAAACTCTCTGAAGCGATTCAAGAACAGGTGCGACAGCGTGCCCATCACCTATGCGAATTTTGTCATACTTGTGAACAGTGGCAATATGTACGGTTCACCGTCGATCATGTGGTGCCTTTGTCCCTAGGTGGCAGTAATGAGTTAGAAAATCTAGCACTAGCCTGTTTCCACTGCAATCGCAGAAAAACTAATCGGCTAACGGCAATTGATCCGCAATCAGGTATCGAGGTGTTGCTATTCAATCCTCGGAAGGATAGTTGGCGTGAGCATTTCGTTTGGGATGGCAATGGGCAAATGATCATCGGGTTAACAACGACAGGTAGAGTCACAGTGACCGCATTGGACTTGAATCGAGAACGAGTGATAGCGATTCGAGCAGCGGATGGGGAGATTGGCAGACATCCGCCAACGAATGATCCGATTCGGAATTCAATACCTTAAGAAAGAACACTCTCTTGGTATCGGGTAATTAATGAGCCGCTAAAGCCATTTATCGCCATCATTTCCAAACTTCAAGAGCATGTATCTTCCCGTGCCAATTTGAACGTGTTGCAAAGTTTGCAAGCAAAGGCGAGATTGTCTGCTGTCGTTGTGCCTCCATGCTTTTCAGCAATCACATGATCAATTTCGTGAGAACTAAAGGAAAATAGCTCAGGCTGTAGGCAATATTCGCAGCATCCGTGAGCCTGTTCTGCGATTTCGCGCCGCAATTGAGCAGGAATGTAGGTTTTGCTCACGAGGCATTGGGATTCAATTTTAGATAGGCTTTTGCCTTAGCGATGCGGATGACGTGTTCAAGATATTCGTATTGTTGCCAGATTTGTTGTTCGGCAGGGCTTAGGTCTTGAGTCTGATACTTCTCAGATAAGCGATCGATTTGGTCTTGCAGGCTTGGTGAAGGACGAAGCGCCAAGATTTCTTCGGGTGTAGGCAGATTTGCCAAAAAGTCTAGAACTTCTGCAAAGCCTGTAAAACCGGGCTGCAGTCTAGCAACGAGTTCGTTCACCCCTAGCTCTAAAACTTGTGAAACACTCTGGTCGAGTAATCCTAGCTTGGTGAAGAGTTCTTCAGGAATATCAAGGGTGATTTGCATGGTAATACCCGCGATCGCTCTTTACAATACTCTCATTTTGCCACGCGATGCGAGGTTAAGGATTTTTGGGATGAGGGCGATCGCCCTTCACAGCAGTGCCGGAACACGATCTGCTCAATTTTGCTGAGGCAAACGCGATCGCTCATCTGCTCAACCTGCATCACTACTGTCCTCGCTATGCTGTTCTATAAAGAAGACCCCTCATCCATCCGCCACTCTCAGGAAAAACCGACTTTTTCCTGACTTTTTACCGACCGCCAAATTTGATACTCAGCGCGATCGCCCTTGTGGGTGTGAAAAATGTAGGGGAAAAGACTTGAGTAGACAGGGTAAATATAGAATAGAAAAGTGATCATAGAGTAGCTGGAGGCAACGGATGTCATCGCTCAAAGAGGAACTATTGCAAACCATCGAAACGGCTCCGGAGGGCGCGATTGAGCAAACTCTCATCTATCTCAAAACTCTACTCCAAAACCAACCTTCCCTCCGCCCTGGCTCTGGGCGATCGCTCCTGCGTCACGCTGGAAAATGGCAAGGAGACGATTTTGAAGACTGTCTACAATCTGTCTACCATACCCGCAGCGAAGCTCAGTTCTAATTCATGTACCTGCTCGATACGAACCATTGCAGCCGCATCATCATCGGTGATCCAGATGTGATTGATCGCGCTGCTCAAGTTGGTGAACAGAAACTGCTCACCTGTGCGATCGTGCAAGGCGAACTCGTTTATATGATGGAAAAATCTCAGCGCCGAGAAGCAAATCTTGCAGTTCTAGCTGACTTTCTCCAAGACATTCCCATTTATCGAATCGACGAAGAGACTGCCAAAATCTACGGTCAACTCAAAACTAACCTCTTCAATTACTTCGCTCCCAAAGAATTCAGCAAACGCCGTAAAGCCACAATAACCTCATTGGGCTTTGGCGATAACGACCTCTGGATCACCGCAGTGGCACTTCAGCACAACCTGATTCTGGTCTCTTCTGATCGCGACTTTCAACGAATGCACGAAGTCCAGCCCCTACCGATTGAATCTTGGATGTCATCGAACCTGATTTAGCGATCGCTTGAGGTGTCCTCGCTATTGCGTTCTACTCAAAATGCCCCTCATCCATCCGCCACTCTCAGGAAAAACTGACTTTTTCATGACTTTTTACTGACCGCCAAATTTGATATTCAGAAGTTAGGCTTGATTCAGACAAGTCCAGTCGAATAAGGGTAGCAAGGCACTCATGAAATCCAACAGTGTTCTAAAGAGTTTAACAACGGCGACTTTAGGGATTGCCATCGTAGTTTCTGGCGCATTAATTGAGTCTGTTAATGCACAGCAAATACAGACTTTTCGCAATCCAACAATTGAAGGAAAAAAAGTTGATGCTTGTGTTGACTCTTACCCTCAAGGTGATGGCTGTATGGAATCAGGTACAAGAGAAGTCGCAACATCTTTTTGTGAGACCAATGGGCTTTCTCTAGCTAAAGTTGAAAAGCCTTACGCAACCTTTTGGGAGGCAAATGGGACAGCCTATAATGTCAAAAAACTCTCCTATTCACCGGGTCATCCTGTGTGGATCAACACAAGGGGAGGACGCATTCTTACGCAAATTCGCTGCCAGTAGTCGCAGGGCGACAGGCTTAGAGCGATCGCCGATCTGTCGTAGATTGAATCGAGAATCGTTAAGCCTTTGCTTGTAAATCATTGAGTGCATCGAAACCCAACAGAATTAGCGAGATCGCCCTTCACAAAACGAAAGCGAGGGACGATCGCATTGGCTCAGGCAACCCTGCGATCGCGCTCTAATCCTGCACCGCCTGAGCTTGAAGTTGCTGGAGTTGGGCGATGATTAGCCTGTCGTCGTTTTAACGAAAGACGCTATAACTTCGTCACCGGAACCGATCCAGACACAGGCATCGAATCCGACCTATTTAATCCCCGTCAACATATCTGAGCAGACCACTTCATTTGGTCATTCGATGTCACTCGCATTATTGGCACCACCGCCATCGGACGCGCTACCTGCGATCGCCTCATTTTTTCTCCCACTTTTCCAAATCTACTCCTGAATACCGCCAAAATTTTTGCGATAGGGCAGGACTAAGCCAAAGGCAAATGCGTCCGTCTTGACCGCCGCAGAACCTTGCGCCAAAAGCTCTTTGGGCACGATCAGCAAACCGTCTCAAAAGACTATGGCTCTTACGTTTACTCAAATGCTGGAGGTGGCTGCGGTTAGTTATTTCAGGACTGCACAATGAAAAAACAACAAAGCTAAGTAGCGCCAATTAAAACAACTTCAGGAATAAGAGTGACAAATATGAATGTTCAAGTATGAATTTTTAAGAATAGAGATCAGACTCAATTTGGCTGAAAGGAACGAAGCATTCCTGAGGAAGCAAAATTGGCTTGCCGGAAAAAATCAGCTTGCCGCGATAGGTGAAGCGATCGATCGCCACTCCTAAAGGGCGCTGAATCAGTTCGGGATGCACTTCGTAATAGGTTGTGTAAATGCTGCGGGCAGAGCGGATTAAGCCGGGATCAAGCAAAACATCGAAATCTGCCTCGTCAGTTTGGACAGGTGCTTGCTTTTGTGAATATGCCACCGATTTGTACCCCTCTGAGTTTTGAACGAGTTTAGTATACTTGCCCTTGACCGATTGGGATCGACTATTTGTTTTAACGACTAAGATAAGCGGCTGCCAATAACCTTGAACTCGACACCAAGATCTTTCGTCAGTCCGCTCCAAGCGAATTGTTATACGGCTGACTGGTCGTGGCTTTCAATATGTAGCCGTAAGACTGAGTTGATTAAAGCTTTATATTCTCCACCTTGAGCTTGAAACCACTTCAATACATCAGGCTCAATCTGAACTAACTGCTGTGCTTGGGACGCAGGAATCCGTAGAGTAGCTTTCTCAAAAAACTCCTCTGTCAATGGCGGGATATCAGAGTAATCAATCCCTTCATCATCCATGGACTCTAGTGCCGCCCAGTTAGTACGAGAGGTACTGCTCAAGTCTTTGCCGCTCATATCGATTTGCCCTGCGTCCTGAAATGAACCGAATCACGTCATTCTGTCGTTCTGTCCAAATGACAACCGCTATGCCGATACCAAGAAAGCCGATACCGAACCAACGGTCCTCGCCATAATCAAAACGATCATCTAGCTCAATTAGCATCGGACTATCAAACATCTCAGGGACATCGGCGAAATCGATCTCGTGTTTACGGATATTCTCTAGATTTTTCGCTTCATCCCACTCAAACTGCATGAAGGTTTAGGCAATGCTAATCAGGTTCTCTCTATTATCGTGCATTTTATCCAAGACAGATTCACACTGTCAGGCATTCCAATTGACGATAGTGTGTTTCAACTGATCTTCTAAGTTCCAATTTTTGGGACAATCCTTCTGATTGAACCAAGGTGCTCCTTTTTTAATCCATGCTTCGCGATATTTTGGATTGTCATCGTATCCATACTCGCACCCACAGCAATTGCAGATCCAGAATGAGCAGCGCACTTCTTCTTCTTCAATTGCTTCTGACCAAGGCAACCCACAGATTGGGCAATTGCAAACTTTCATCATGGAAATACGTGGCTTTTACGGAATATCCAGTAAGCAGATCTCAAGAACTGGCTTAACCGAAAACCAAAGCTGGATAACGTTCCCAATCACCCGCCGCAGACAACCTTAAAATACTTGCAAACAAACTCTCGGCGGTCGGGTGCATTGGGGTTGTTGTGCTGCGCCGCTTATACAATTATTAGGAGACTCCGACTTCGATTACTTGCCCTGATGCAATGGTGTTCAATACACTAAGAACATCAGGTATCAAAGGCACTAAATCTGGTAATCGATTACTGCGTGCTACAAGAACAACGATTGCCACTCCAGCTTGCTCTAAGTTCTGCTGATATCGCAAATTTTGATCTGTGGTGAGTAGAATTGTGAAGCCCTCTTGACTCATGAGTTTCAACAACTCACCATTTTTTTTCCCTGACCATCCTATCTCAACAACTGTGCATACCTCGTAATCAGCTAGTTCACGCTTGAAAGGACGTGGGACGCATTCATCGAGCAGGATTCGCATAAGCTGTTAGCATTTCCTTTGCTAATTCAAGAGCTGCGATCGCTTGCTCATGCCGAACACTTGGAAAATGATCCAGGAATTCATCGAGTGGATCACCTGCTTCGAGATAATCGAGTAATGTTTTCACTGGCACACGAGTTCCAACAAAAACAGGTGTTCCTCCCAGAATGTCAGGGTCACTATGAATAACATGCACTACAGATGTCATATCAACTATTTGACAGCAGAAATCTCTTTAATCTTAGCCTACAACTTCTGCTCAAAAAGCCTATCAGAAGCAATCGCCTAACGCTAACACTAAGATAACTGTCACCTTACATTGCAAACAGATGTGCTTCTGGCACCGTCACCACTCAAGACTAAGCAGCACAACTGAATGCAACCCTTACGGCAGGTCTGCTAATGCCTTAACTAAGGATGCACCCATTGCCTTACAGCCCAGTAGAGTCATCCCCTCAGACATAATGTCGCCCGTGCGATCGCCCTGATCCAGCACCTTCATCACGGCTTGCTCAATGCGATCGGCTGCGATCGGTTGGTCTAACCCATAGCGCAACATCATCGCCGCACTCAAGACTTGCGCTAACGGATTTGCCTTGTCTTGTCCGGCAATATCAGGCGCAGATCCATGCACGGGTTCAAACAAGCCTGGATTGCCAGCGCCCAAACTGGCAGACGGCAACATCCCAATGCTGCCTGTGAGCATGGCGGCTTCATCCGACAGAATATCGCCAAAGAGATTACCCGTGACGATGGTGTCAAACTGGCGCGGATTGCGGACTAGCTGCATGGCGGCGTTGTCCACATACATATGGGACAGTTCCACATCAGGATAGTCGGCAGACAAAGCGGTGATGCGATCGCGCCAGAGTTGCGACACTTCCAGCACATTTGCCTTATCCACAGAACACAATTTTTTGTTGCGCTTCCGGGCGGTTTCAAACGCCACGCGCCCAATTCGGTCAATCTCCGACTCCGCATATGCCATCGTATTGACACCGCGCTGTTCCCCCGACTCTGTGGCAAACACGCCCCTCGGTTGCCCAAAATAAATACCGCCCGTCAATTCCCGCACCACCATAATATCCACGCCTTCCACCACTTCGCGCTTGAGGCTGGAGGCATCGATCAACTGGGGCAAAATTTTAGCGGGGCGCAGGTTGGCAAACAAGCCTAGTGCCGCCCGAATGCCGAGCAATCCTGTTTCCGGGCGCAGGTGTCGCGGCAAGGTGTCATATTTGAAATCACCGATCGCCGCTAGCAGAACTGCATCGCTATTCTTGCAGGTTGCCACCGTCGCAGCCGGCAGCGGTTCACCTGTCGCCTCGATCGCCGCTCCACCCAACAACGCTTCCTGAAACTCAAAGCTCAGGTTTAGCTGTTTGCCTATCACCTGCATTACCTCTACGGCGATCGCCATAATTTCGGGACCGATGCCGTCACCGGGAAGTAGCGTAATGCGGTAGTGCTGAGTCATAGAGCGCTTGAACGAAAACATTTCACAAGCTATCAATCATAAGCCAAGACGGCATCTCAAACTAGCCGCGCCGACTTCAGACAAAAAATTTCTTGACGAAGATCCCTGAAATGGTTGTAATCCGGTAAGCTAAACATTGACCGATTGGTTCTAACGGGGATCAGCCGTTGGAGGAAACAGGGAAAGCGCAGTGAAAATCTGCCACTGTCCCGCAACTGTAAAAGAAGTTTTGAATTTCAAGTCTTGAATTTTGAGTGAGGCAGTCCAACTCAAAACTAAGAACTAAGAACTCAAAACTCCTTAAGTCAGAATGCCTGCCGCTCGTCACACTACACACCGTCTTATCTGCGAGGTACAGAGTGAAGGCATATCATCAACAATGGGGCAGCCTGGAATGCATGGCTGGCTTGATATTTTGTTTGTTATTGGGCAGGGCAACTTTTGGAGAAAATGGGCGATCGCGAGTCCATCAAAAGCTTGACGAATAATCCAACCCTCTCATTATTCACGAAATCAAACCCGTAGGCGGATCACGGCTTTGCCTGGTCTGCCGACTTAACAGCAATATCCATTATTTCAAATAGAGAATCTTAAGTCTTATGGCTGCAAAAATTCCAGTGACCGTCATTACCGGATTTCTCGGTAGTGGCAAAACAACGCTGATTCGTCAGCAGTTGCAAAACAACCAGGGGCGGCGGATTGCCGTGCTGGTCAACGAGTTTGGCGAAATCGGCATTGATGGCGACCTGCTGCGATCGTGCCAAGTGTGCGATGAAGACGGCGAACCCAGCGCGACCAATATTGTGGAACTGACCAACGGGTGCCTTTGTTGCACCGTGCAAGAAGAGTTTTTGCCCACCATGCAAGAACTGCTGAAGCGGCGCGATCGCATCGACTGCATTTTAATTGAAACCTCCGGCTTAGCCTTACCCAAACCACTGCTCCAAGCCTTTCGCTGGCAAGAAATTCGCACGGGCGCAACCGTGGATGCGGTGATCACCGTCGTAGATTGTGAAGCCGTGGCAACGGGCACCCTCGCCGCCGATTTGAATGCATTAAACGAGCAACGCCAAGCCGATCCCAATCTGGATCACGAAACGCCCTTAGAAGAACTGTTTGAAGATCAGCTTGCCTGTGCCGATTTAGTATTGCTGACCAAGAGCGATCGCGTCGATCTGCCAACCCAAACCCAGGTCAGAAGCCGTGTTCAACAAGAATTGCGCCCCGGCGTAAAGATGATTTCCTGTGAGAATGGGCAGATTAGCGCGGACATCTTGCTGGGCTTTAATGCTGCCGTGGAAGATAACCTGGATGCTCGTCCTAGCCATCACGATACGGAAGAAGAGCATGAACACGACGACACCATTACCTCAGTGCCCGTGATTTTCGCCCCAGCGGTTGAGCCACAAGCCTTGCTGCAAAGCTTAAAGCAGTTGATCGCCGATCAGGAAATCTATCGAATCAAAGGCTTTGTCAATGTTGCCAATAAGCCGATGCGGATGGTGTTGCAGGGTGTGGGCGATCGCATCGAAACTTTTTATGACCGTCCCTGGCAGCCCGATGAACTCCGTGAAACTCGGCTGATCGTCATTGGTCAGGCGCTCGATCACGCACAAATTCTTTCAGCCATTCAACCCTTTGCCATCGCCTCATGACTCATCCCCACACAATATTTGTTTGCACGACCTGTGGCAAAAATCAGCAAAGCGATCGCAGTGATGGCGATCGCCTGTTTGCCCAACTGCAAACCCTCCACCAAACCTCGTCATTGCAGCAATCAGTCTCAATTCAGCCCGTGAAATGTATGGGCGTATGTGAGCAAGATTGCGCGATCGCTCTCGTTTCTCCAGGCAAACGCACTTATTTATTTGGCAATTTGCCTACCGATGCCGCCCGAATCGAGTCTACTGCAACCGCCGTGCTGGATTGCGCCAGCCAGTACCAGGCAAAATCCGATGGTGCCCTTGCCTATGGCGATCGCCCAGAGCTTTTGAAAACGCGGGTGCTGGCGCGCATTCCGCCGCTGCCGCTGGTCAATTCTCCAGCATTGCAGGAGGAACCCCATGCGGCTCAAAGATAGCGTTTGGCAAGGCAACTTTGGCTACTGGCAAACGGGCTATATTCACACGCATCTGATGATGATTGGCTATCTTGCTTGGAGCGGATTCCTTAAGTTTGGGCGCGGCTTCGTGGTTTGCACCGTAGATGAAGCGGCGATCGCGACTAACACTACTTTGCTAACGCCCACTCCTTTTACGGCTCAGTTTATCCCCGCCGCTCAGCTATCCACGGCTTTATCGTTGGCAAGCTTGACCGGAACGCTGCCTTACTCCTATGATCCAACCGCAATTCTTAGCTTGCAAGAACAGACAGATAATTACGACCCAAACCGAGACGCTATGATTCTGTTAATTGCCAACGGTCGCATAGAAGCAAGCCTTTTACACAATATGGCGATCGCTCCACAGGATTGCTATCAACAAGTGCGCGATCGTTGGTCAGAATTTCAACCCTGTTTACCGTCATCTCACGAACCATGAGTTTATTGTCGTAATGCCACAACCCGCTATTCGCATTTCCAAACCAACCCGCTACCAAAATGCCGCGCTGAACTACTATCTCAGCCTCACCGATTCCCCCTATTTGCACTATGGCTATTGGGAAACCCCGCCAGAATCTCCTGAAGATTTGACCATTGCTAAACTCTGCACTGCTCAAGCCGCCTATACCCAAAAGTTGATGGCGTTGATTCCAGAAGGCATCCATTCAATTCTTGATGTGGGCTGCGGGACTGGCGGAAACGCTACTTACTTGCTCGATCGCGGCTTCACCGTCGAAGGACTCGCCCCCGACACCTTTCAGCAAGAGCGATTTCTCGCTGCCACATCCGGCAGGGCACCGTTTCACCTGAGTCGATTTGAAGATTTCAAAACTAGCCATGCGTTTGATCTCGTGTTAATGAGCGAAAGTAGCCAATACATGAGCGCTCAAGATATTGCTCAAGGTGCGGCGCGTGGGCTAAAACCGGGTGGCTATTTGCTGCTTGCTGATATGCTCCGCTCCGACGCGACTTACACGGAAGGAATTTTTTCTAATTGCCATGTAGTCAAAGATCTGCACCAGGCGCTCCTTCAAAACGGGTTTACCTTAGTAAAAATGGAAGATATTTCCACCCAAGCCGCGCCCACCATTGAGATTGGCATTGATGCGTTTCGCCGATTTGGAATCAGTACGGTGAAATACATCGCCGACGTGGTTCAAATTGCGGTGCCACCGATTTATAAATTGTTGCAGTGGGCATATAAGCGCTGGCTGCAAAAACCCGTAGAGGAAGGGTTACAAGCAGGCGAGATTTTTCAGCGCCATTTGTGCTACCAGATGCAACTGTGGCAGTTGTCAAATAAAAATAGCTAACAGTAAACCAGACTCCCAGCCCGTCGTCTCAGGTTACATCGCCAGTAGCAAGGGCGATCGCCGACATTCAGGCTGCATAAAAACGAGATCTATCCAGTCGCATAAATTGGATATCAGTAGGCTGAACCGCGATCGCTTGAGAGCAAAATTTAAGCGGCAATGGTTGTGTTGGATGATGGCAAACATGGTTCAGCATCATGGGTAAATCTGCGCGAACCTGCTGCCAGTAAACCTGAGAAAACTGAGTGTAATCAAACTGGCAATCGCGGAAGACTTGCTCAATCCGCCGATAGCGATAGATCGACCAGTGACAAAGAACCTGCCAGGAGGGATGTAAATTTTCAGCAGTCAGCAGTTGACGCGCTTTACGGCGCAGCTTGGGTAAATACTCTTCGAGCCAAAACTGCATCATCTTGTGATAGCCAGGGTTTTTCATCGCTTGCTGCTGCAAAATTTCAGCGCGGGTCACGCCAAACTCATCCAAAAGTTCACTCGGCAGATTGCAGATTCCCTGTTCTGCATCTTCGTGCAGGTCGCGCAGGTGATTATAAAACTGATCGACCCTGCCGAAATAGCTAGCGGCTTGTTGGTGGGCTTCAGATAAAAACGGTAAAACCTGGAAAAATGACCCTCCCAAGGCAGTCAGCATTTGCTCATATTCTGCCATCGTGTGGATGATTAAATTCTCGGTGTGATAGTGCGCGATCGCTTGCACATATTGTTTCCAAGCATTTAAAGACAGGTGTATTGAAATCTGATCCGCCGCATTAAACCAGCACAATTGCATATTGGTTAAGAGTTGATCATAAACAGATCCCGGCTTAACCGTTCCAGTCAAACTCAAATGCTGCCAATCCGCTAAAAAGCTCTGGAGCGTAGGCTGTCCTTTATCCAAAAGCTCATGTTCTGCAAACCGATCGATCAATCGAATCCAGCGAATTCGTTCGATCCACTGGGCACGAACTGGCTGATCTAATTTCATCACCCATGCCGCATTGTCCTGATCTTTCAAAGCATCGTCTGCAATCGCATGATAGTTGGATGAACCAACCAAACTAGCAATCATCCCTTCATGCGGACTAATCGAATCCGCAAAAGAACTGCGTAAGGCTGTGGTATATTTCATTGCCTGAAGTCCGATGGTAGATGTCCCTGAAAAAGCTTGCTTTGCCCCAATTACCCGTTAGAATTCCCCATTGCCGAGCAAACTAACAATCGCCCTGTTTTGAGCGATCGCCTTTTGAACGGTCTAAAAAAACAGGACTTCTTTAGATAACGCCTAGAGAGGGGGAAGCGAATTGGTATAATCAGTCCGCAGCTAAACTATCGAGTGTGTCTTAACACATCAAGAATGAGTCAGTTTGTGCTGATCACCCTGGGGCACAGCAGCCCAATCGCCTTTCGTGAGGAATTCACAGATCCATGTCTTTATTTGATTGGTTCGCAAATCGACAAAAATCCGGTCCTATCAGTAAAGATCGCCAAGAGCGAGAGATTGCGGATGGGCTTTGGTCAAAATGTGAAGCTTGCAGCGTCCTCACCTACACGAAGGATTTGCAGACAAATCAGATGGTGTGCCCGGATTGTGGACATCACAATCGCGTTTTTAGTGATGAGCGCATTCGCCAACTGATTGATGCCAACACTTGGATGCCAATCGATACTGAATTGATTGCCACCGATCCGCTACAGTTTCGCGATCGCAAACCCTACAGCGATCGCCTGCGCGATATGCAAGAAAAAACTAAGCTGAATGATGCCGTGCAAACGGGAGTGGGTCGGCTCGACGGCTTACCCGTTGCTTTAGGGGTGATGGATTTTCGGTTTATGGGCGGCAGCATGGGGTCAGTGGTGGGGGAAAAGCTGACTCGGTTGATTGAACGAGCGACCCGTGAGCGTCTGCCGACTATCATTGTTTGTGCATCCGGTGGAGCCAGAATGCAAGAAGGAATGCTCAGCCTGATGCAAATGGCGAAAATTTCCGGTGCCCTACACCGTTTGCAGGCTGCACGATTACTTTATATTCCCGTACTCACTCACCCGACTACCGGCGGTGTTACGGCGAGCTTTGCCATGTTAGGCGATATTATTCTGGCAGAACCTAAAGCGACGATTGGGTTTGCCGGACGGCGAGTAGTCGAACAAACCCTGCGCGAAAAGCTTCCTGACGATTTTCAAACGGCGGAATATTTGCTACAGCATGGATTTGTAGATGCGATCGTGCTGCGGACTCAACTAAAAACAACGTTAGCTCGATTAATTCGATTACATCAGCCCGGTGCTTCTACCCATCTGCCGATTCATTTGACAGAAACACGACCCCTGAGCGTGACCATTCCTGACTAGTCCACCCGATTGCTAATATCTGTCTCAGCCCTTGGGAAAGGGATCACTCAGTGGGATGATAGTTATATCAAACCAACTTAATCTGCTTGCATAAAAAATACACGGCAAGTTTTGTAGACTTCTTAATGATCTATCTGACAGAAAAAGTTTGCCTTTTGGCGATCGCTCTTTCTAGGATGGTTAATAAGAAGCTTCCTATAAAAATTCCCAAACTTTTTGGTTTTGCTTTTGTAAACCTATTTAGCGGTAAGATTTGCCCGGAAGATTACTGCAAATGTCAGTTTTTATAATTTCAAGCACTGCTCATTAAGTTTCGCGGATCGCCATAAAACTCGTACACCTAAGCCACCTTAAGGAGAACCATGCTTAAAAGATACATTTGGCTCACCGTAGTCACTGTACTCTTTGCTTTTCAGGTCTTTGCTGGTAATGCGATCGCTGCTGAACTCGATGCAGCGATTCGCACAGTCCCACAGAATGGAGATGGTGATACCGTCGTCCTCAACCTGAAACAAGTCAAAGAAGGAAAGCGTTTATTTCAATACGCGTGCGCCCAATGCCACGCAGGCGGAGTCACGAAGACTGACCCTAACGTTGGGTTAGATCCAGAAGCCCTCTCATTGGCAACCCCTCCCCGCAATAGCATTGATGCGTTAGTGGATTATATGAAAGACCCCACTAGCTATGACGGAGTAGAATCCATTGCCGAAATTCATCCCAGCTTGAAGAGTAAGGACAATTTCCCAACAATGCGGAATTTAAGTCAGGAGGATTTGGTGGCGATCGCGGGTCACGTTTTGCTTCAGCCTAAAGTAGTTGGAGACAAATGGGGCGGCGGTAAAATCTACTACTAAATCGCGATTTGTCTATTAGGGGTTCTCATGCTGCATAAAAAGTTTTGGCTCCGGCTAATGGTTTGTCTCGTTTCGCTTTGCTTGCCAATAGTCACACTCAGCCTACCTGCCTATGCAGCAGTTGACCCCTACGTTACCCGCTTTTTAAGAGTCACTGAACCAATTCTGCTCAAAGTAGACACAGCCGGAAGCACTCGGCTCTTCTCTGCTGAAGATTTGTCCATCGGAAAAGCCCTGTTTGGGCAAAGCTGTCTAAATTGTCATGTCGGTGGAAATACTCTGCCCGATCCAACAGTGCCGCTCTCCCTTGCTGCGTTGCAGGGCGCAACCCCCAAACGCGATAACATCAATGCGTTGGTGACTTACTTGCGCCAGCCCATGACTTACGACGGCACCGAAGAAACATTAGTCTGTCGCCAAGTCTCCGAATCTTGGTTGCCAACGCCGATGGTTGAAAATATTGCAGGATTTATTTTAAGAGCGGCTCAGACTGCGCCGGGTTGGGGTACGGAAACCTTCCAAAATTAGTCGGGATTCTCTTACGCCTTAAATGCGTTTTACCTTCCCAGTTGTTTTAGAATTTAGGTTGTACGTACGTTGTAGATTGTTGAATACAATATGAAATCTATCACTTCGCTTGTAAAAAGCCTTTGTGTGACCTGTGTGGCTTTCCTTCTAGTTCTTGGAAGCTTTTGTGTATCTGTTTCTCCCGCTGCTGCTGAAACTTTCACCGTTAAAATGGGTGCCGACAATAGTATGTTGTCATTTGTGCCTGCAAAAATTGATGTCAAACCTGGCGACACGGTGAAATGGGTGATCAACAAAGTTCCCCCTCATAATGTGGTCTTTGATGGCTCTAGCATTCCTGGTGGCGATAAGGCGGTTGCGACTGCTTTATCTCACAAAAAGCTAGAAATGACTGCTGGCAGCAGCTTTGAAATTACGATTCCTACCGATGCTCAACCTGGTGAGTATAGCTACTACTGTGAGCCTCATCGGGGTGCTGGCATGGTTGGCAAGGTTATTGTAGCTGGCTAGTTCAATGGTTCTCTGAATTTGACAGTCCTTTTGTTTAGAAATTACAACAGGGGTGTTTTCTTCTCCCATCAGCGATCGCAGTGCTATCCGTTTTAGAGATAGCACTGTTGGTCGCTTTCAAGTATCAACCCTTTTATTCGGTAGAGGAAGACCCCCTGTGAAGCGATCGCTGCTCATTTGTCTCGCGATTTGGTTGGTCATCAGCGTTATATCTCCCGCATCTGCTGGCGAAATTGCCAATGGTGCTAAGTTATTTAACGCAAATTGTTCCGCTTGTCACATGGGCGGAAACAACATGATCATCTCAAGCAAAACGCTGAAAAAAGAAGCATTGGACAAATATGGAATGGCTTCTTTGGATGCGATTAAATATCAAATTACGAATGGCAAAAATGCAATGCCGTCTTTTAGAAGTCGATTAAGAGATGACCAGATTGAAGACATTGCCAATTACGTCATGACTCAATCGCAACAGGGCTGGTAGATTTACCGCTTTAATTGCCTTAAAGACCCCTGAGAATCAACCCTCAGGGGTCTTTAACGTTATGAAGTTCAGAAGCTAATTAGATGAACGCTTTTTCAGATTTTTTAGGCGATCGCGCAGATCTTGCAAATTGTCAGGCAACTGCCCGCCATATCGCCAGCGCACATAAGCTTGAGAAATTGCTTCCATAGTTGCCGCCCGATCAGCCGATTGCGCGTATATTGCAGTCTGCATAAATTCAAATGGAGTTTGCGCCGTGCGCTTCACCACACGCTGAAGCTTCAGCCAATCCAGCATTTCTTGATAGAGGCGTTCTATTGGAGTGAGTTTGATTAAAAATCGACGATATTGCCAACGTCGCCAACTTTGCCATAATAGCCAACTGGCAAATCCACCAGCCGCGCTTAAAAACAATAGGGTGAATAGTCCAACCCACCCCTGATTAAATTGCCCAACCAACCACGCGATCGCGCC
>CASBQE010000086.1 GCA_949127665.1 Synechococcales cyanobacterium PMM_0083 | reverse complement strand
GCACCATATGGCTTGATCCCGCGCACGGTTCCGATTACCACTTCGCCTACTTCAAGCTTGTTCATCTTACGCTCAACCAGAGCACGACGATGGCTTAACACAAGGCGATTGCGCTCTTCATCCACTTCCAAAAACTTCAGGGGCAACTCTTCACCGACGAGTTCTTCCTTCGGTTTGCGAGTGCTGATGTGAGAGCCAGGGATAAAGCCTCGCAGCCCTTCGATTCTGACTAAAGCACCGCCTCTGTTAGTGGCAAAAACCAGAGAACGAACGGTAGCATCTTCTGTCTGAAGTTGACGAACCCGTTCCCACGCCCGCATATATTCAATTCGACGAATAGAAAGTGTTAATTGACCATCTTCATTTTCGTCTGCAAGAATATAAAATTCGCGAGTTTCATTAGACTGCAACACCTCTTCAGGAGTATCAATTCTATTAATTGACATCTCTTGGATCGGAATATAAGCAGCCGTTTTTGCGCCAATGTCAATCAAAGCGCCGCGTGGCTCTAGACTAAATACCGTCCCTGCAACTACGTCGCCTGGGTTAAAGTGATAATCGTAATCGTCTAGTTTTGAAGCGAAATCTTCGTAAGTAAAGCCAATATCTAGCGTTAATGTGTCCTGATTGACCATGCGAATCGTTTCCTGGTAATTATCTCCGCGTAAAGTTTGCCTCCTTGATGGGTAAGTACGCCATGACGGGTTACCACACCTGGAAATCTCCTAGTAGTAGCATAGAAGATCTAAACGTTCAGATCGATTTAGGCTCAGACGAACTATTATACCCTAAGCGATCGCCCTATGCACACTGCCCGAAAAATAGATTGAAGAAAATTTTCCAAGGCTATAGCTTTTCAAGTTGTGGAAATGCTATGCACAGAATTACCGTCGGGTTCGGTCAGATCCTTAGAGACAGCTTGATTCGTGTCCTCTACAGGTCTAATTTTCGTTTGAGCTTTGGGACGATTGCTTTGCAAGTGAGCTAGAGTGTCTACGAAGTCACGGATGCCTTGAAATTTTCGATATACTGACGCGAACCGAATATAAGCAACTTCACTTAGGGCTTTTAGGCTATCTAAAACAAGTTCACCAATTTCGCTACTAGGAACTTCTCGGATTACACGCTGCTGTAGATCGGACTCGATTTCATCTACGATATTTTCCATTTGTGGAGAGGAAACTCCTGTTTTTTCGCAGGCACGAACAACTCCTTTCAAAAGTTTGTATCGATCGAAGGACTGGCGATCGCCATTGCGTTTAATTACCGTAACGGGAACAAATTCAATCCGTTCGTAAGTTGTGAAACGACGAGAACACTTTAAACATTCACGTCGCCGCCGAACACTTTGACCCGATTCTGCGGAACGAGATTCAAGAACACGGTTGTCGCCGTGCTGACAGAAAGGACATCGCATGGTGGTAAAGCACTTCAGGCGAAATGAACAGCAGTAATACTCTTTTAACTAAAGCCTCAAAAAATACTTTGCGAAGTACATTTATTATCTAGCTTTAGTCAGATTAAGAATCTCCTATGCTTTAGTTAGGGTTACGAATGACCCCAAGACGATTATGCCCGATTTACTTTAATCGCATTAATATTTTTTCTGGTATTCATTTTAGAAAAGTTGCTGAACTAGTTAGCATGGCGTTATAAACCGCTTTGAGAAGGGCAATCTAAAAAAGTACGATTCATTCTGGTGCATCTACGTAAGTTACGTTTCGTAATTTTTGTAGATTTTAATGCAGCAGCCGAGTGCCTCTGGAATCTGTACTGACAATCTTGACCTCAGCTTGTCAGTGCTGTCGTGCTATACAAGATTAAGATGATAGGGTTGCAATCTTGGTGCTGAAACAGTTGCAGAATAAATTATCTAGCCTTTTGCCTTGGAAGACTTCCTGTTTGACCAAAGGATTTTTGATCCAACTGCCCTTGTAGCAGGAGAGCGGTTCATGAAAGCCCAGCCGAATAACAAACCAAAAATTCTGGTGGTGGACGACGAACCAGATAATTTGGATCTGCTTTACCGCACGTTCTACCGAGAATTTAAAGTGTTGCGTGCGGAAAATGGACCCGCCGCATTAGAAATTTTGGCGAATGAGGGCGACGTTGCTGTGATTATTTCTGATCAGCGAATGCCCCATATGAGTGGGACTGAGTTTCTCAGTTTGACGGCTACGCAGTATCCAGACATTATCCGAATTATTTTGACAGGCTATACCGATGTAGAAGACTTGGTAGAAGCTATTAATTCTGGCAAGGTGTTTAAGTATGTGACGAAGCCTTGGGATGATGAGGAACTGAAGGTCGTCGTTCGGCAGGCAGTGGATACCCATACGGTGCTAAAAACTCGCACACGGGAGTTACGGCGATCGCTCCGGCAAGAATCATTACTCAATGCAGTCACCAGCACCATTCGCAGCGCCCTTAGCTACCGGCAAATTCTGCAAACTATGGGTCAAACCATTGGTCACATCTTTGAAGCGAGCTACTGTTTAGTGTCTCCTTTTCAAGATGGACGGTTTGATGAGGATAATTTCGTATATATCAGCGCCTATGAAGAGCATGGAACTGAATCGAAATCTTTAGTTTCGCAGACTTCTTTAATGGGTCAGGATGCCAATGGGCGATCGCATCCTTTGCGCGATGCTCTTTTTCAGACAATTTGGGCAACACAAGACATTCAAATCATTCAAGATGCTGGAACGGACGATCGCATCCAGATAGATGCAACGCACACTCAACAACTGCAACAGGCTTATCACGAAGTCAACATCCAATCTAGCTTGATTGTGCCGTTGTGTTATCAACAAGGACTGATTGCAATTTTAGCGCTGCATCAATGTGGACATCCGCGCCTCTGGCAAGATGACGAAGTGCAGCTTTTGACGATGGTGGCTGATCAAGCAGCATTGGCATTGGCACAAGCCCGTGCTTACGAACAACTGCAAGCTTTGGCAAAACGGGAAGCGCTAATTAACACCATTACTACTGCAATTCGTTCTAGTCTTGATCCTCAAGATATTTTTGCTGCCATTACCCAACAGCTTGGTCATGTGCTTCGGGCTGATGGCTGCGCCTTATCCTTATGGACAGAGGCAGATGAATATGTCCAGTGTGTTGGCTTGCATGATGCGGCTGACCCCGGTCACTCCCTTTCTCAAAAAGAAACTTTTGCCACCGATCCAGCCCCTTCTCAAGCGGTGAGTTCAGCTTTTCAGGCGCAGCCCAATTATTTGCCGGATGTGGAAGAGGATGCCCGTCCTTTGCCAAAATCGATGGTGCCTATCGATCGCAACCCAGTGTTAAGGCAACTGATGTTAACGAAACAGCCCGTAGTGCTGAACGATCTGGAACTGTATCCCGAAATGCAGGTGGAGGAGCAAACCTTTCGCAACCCAACGCGGGCGCTGCTGGTGGTGCCGTTGTTGTCGGATGGCAAGATTATTGGCAGCATTTCTCTCCGACAAAATCATCAGTCCCGACGCTGGAGTACGTCAGAAATTGAATTGACACAGGCAGTGGCAGCCCAAGCCGCGATCGCCGTTCAGCAAGCGCGTTTATATCAAAAAACTCGGCAACAGGCAGAGCAACTTTTGGCACTCGATCGCCAAAAAACCGAGTTTTTCCAAAATATTTCCCATGAATTTCGTACCCCTTTAACGCTAACAATCGGTCCGTTAGAAGGATCAGTTGCCAAGGAACAAGGGCTTTCCTATGACCAATCGGTGATTGCGCTACGAAACTCGCGTCGATTGTTGCGATTGGTCAACCAGCTTTTAGATTTGCAGAGACTCGATGCCAAACGGATGCAGCCCAGTTTTCGTCCTGTCGATCTAGTGGAATTTGTTAGCCAAACGGTTGATTCTTTTCGTGCCTATTGCGATCGCAAAGGCATTGCTCTTATCACCCAGCTTCAATCCTGCCCAGAGGTTTATCTAGACCTAGAAAAATTTGACAAGGTGCTTTACAACCTCTTGTCCAACGCGATGAAATTCACGCCTACAGGCGGCTCCATCACCGTTCTGCTCAAACCGGCTGGCGATCACTGTTCACTTCAAGTGATTGATACCGGCATTGGCATCCGTCCCGACCAAATTCCTCACCTGTTTGAGCGGTTTCGGCAGGCAGAGGGTTCTGCTAATCGTAGCCACGAAGGCAGTGGTTTAGGCTTGGCTCTCGTTAAAGAACTGGTTGAACTTCACGGAGGGCAGATTTCGGTAGACTCGACCTATGGTGAAGGAACGACCTTCACCGTTTGGATTCAAACTGGAGTTGCTCATCTACCGCCTCAACAAGTGATTGATGTGCAAACAGAGTTGCAACCTAATCGTGCGGCTGTCGAACTAGCAGATATTGATGGAACCCAGGATACTGAAGCACCTTCCTCTCTAGATCTGGCTGATCTTTCTTTGCCACTGATTCAAACCGCTGCAAGTGGTGTGGGGATCAATCCTGGAGATGGGCGGGTATTGGTAGTAGACGATAACCCAGATGTCCGAACTTACGTCTCTAGCATTTTGCAAGAAAAGGGCTATCAGGTTCAAACCGCCCGCAATGGGGCAGAGGGCTATAAAAAGGCTCAGACGTATATCCCGCATTTGATTGTGACAGATTTAATGATGCCTCAGGTTTCTGGCTTAGATTTAATCCG
>CASBQE010000085.1 GCA_949127665.1 Synechococcales cyanobacterium PMM_0083 | reverse complement strand
TTTATCTTCTTCACAAACATTTCAAATGACAGGAATGGTCATGGTTCACACACCAGAAAGATAAGCTCAGCTCAAAGCCGGTGGCCATAAAAATTTCCGCAGCTTTCTTGGGCTGAACACCACTAAAAAATACGGCGTTATTATTCTGTTTAACACAGGCTCCCCTGCAGCAGACGGGAGTTTAGCACCTACATCAACTATTCCTACTGCACCACAGATTGGAACTAATTTGTTGGAGAATATTGGTTAAGGAAAGCCGTAATCCGAGGTTAACGCATTTGATTACTGTTACAGAGAACTCATCGCTTCGGGGTCCTGTCATGGTGAAACTATCGGGTCAGAGGGGCGTAAGCCCCGACTGCCCACAGAACCGTGCGTACGGGTCACGTACACGGCTCCTCACATTAAGCGTACCCATTTCTTGATGTCAAACCAGTGTTCACGTCTCTCATTCGATCTGATCCGCAAACCCTGTTCGTGTATGAACCACCCGTTGGGGTATGCTCGCTCCACTGCAATTGTGTGAGATAGTGCCCACCTTTTATTGTTCGAGAAAGCTATCCTGGCCTTACTTCGGGATATCCCTCTTTTCATTAATTTATTGAATAAGTTACGTCGACTTTTCTGTTGGTCCACTATCCGTGATCGCAATCGTCGCCTAATGTGCGCTTCAATTGAGTTTAGCTGGCGTGGGTATTGAGTCATACTGTAGTAGCTCGACCATCCCATATACCAACTGTTGATCTCTTTAATAGTAGTTTCCAGACTCGTATGCGTACCTCTAGGCGTCAGTTCCTTCACCTTCTCCATGGCACGACTCATCGACTTGCGCGCGATTGCTCGCGTACCGTTCACAATGGTCATGCCCAGGAACTTTACCAGTGAGCTTAACGCTACCTTGCTCTTTTCTCTGTTGACTACTAGCTTGAGCTTCTTTTCAATAAACTCGCTGATTCCTTTCATTACCCGTTCTGCCGCTTTCCGGGTTTTCACAAAGATATTGCAATCATCCGCAAAACGGCAGTATTCCAGTCCTCTAGCCTCAATTTCTTTATCTAGTTCATCTAAAACCAGATTACTCAATAGTGGACTTAGTGGGCTTCCCTGGGTCGTTCCTTCCACAGTAGGTGTTATCACTCCGTCTTTCATCACTCCGCTGCGAAGCATCATTCCGACAAGCTTTAGTATTCGCCTATCCTCTATTATCTTCCCCAGCCGACCTATCAGGCGGTCTTGGTTTACTCTGTCAAAGAACTTCGACAAATCAATATCAACTACGTAACTTTTCCCCGTCTGTACTATCTTCTGAGCGGCCTCTACTGCTTGCGCCTGATTCTTTCCTGGTCTAAAGCCATAGCTGTGCTCTGAAAATAGTGGTTCAAGTATTGGTTCCAGTAGTTGCTTGATGGCCGTTTGTACCACTCTGTCACGGATACAAGGAACTCCTAATAGGCGAACCCCTGTTCCGTCCGGTTTGGGTATCTCTACGCGTCGCACCGGTTGTGGTGTGTACGACCAGCTTACCAGTTCTTCTTTTAACTGCTTTATCTCTTCACTTAGCCGTAACTCAAAGGTATCAGTCGTTTGCCCGT
The DNA here is from genome assembly GCA_949127665.1 of Synechococcales cyanobacterium PMM_0083. Classification (GTDB taxonomy): domain Bacteria; phylum Cyanobacteriota; class Cyanobacteriia; order Leptolyngbyales; family Leptolyngbyaceae; genus ULC077BIN1. The sequence goes on along the minus strand of CASBQE010000085.1, from coordinate 1,018 downwards.
CTACGCCGGATGAGCCTCGATTCCTCTTAACTTCCCGCCAACCCTGCATTAGTTTCCACTCGGTGCAGAGTTCTTCAAAGAGATGTTTGCTATCTATGGATAGTAAGCTCAAATTCATGTTGCTTTGCATTCTGAATCACCCTTTCTTCGATTTGTATGTTCACCCAGCTGCGGTATTTACGATGCGCAGGGACGGTGTTCATTCTGTATCAGCTTATCTCATGGTGATCGCTCTTCATGAACTTCAACCCACGTTAACGTGTTCCACCCTTCATCTTTACCTTCCTTAGCTCTTTCAGTTAGTTTTACCCTCCGATATGTCACCATATCTTCATCGGCTAACCGTTTTATGACTACTATGGTTTCGTCTGCAAACTCTTTATGCATTAGTTCCACATTACTGCTTCGATTAGGGCTTAAGGCTTCCGCACGCGGTGCCGACCCACATAAACAGTTCTTTCACCGGGTAAGATCAATAACGTTTTCATCGCCTACCTACCTTCTATACCCTAGTGGATTTACGTAAAGGATATTGGGTTCGGTGATCAAAGGCACCTGCCCCTCCACTCCGGCCTACCGAAGGTTCACTCGCGTTTAGGCTGCGATTTTGACTCAAGCTTCCTTCAGATCCCTCATTGGCTAACATCGCATTATGCAGTCTCTTTCAAGCTAACTTTCGTTCCAGTTAATCTAGTTAGTTTCTTCGGGCACCCTTGCTATTTTGTCTATTAATTCCCTCCTTTCGGGGCTATAGTTGGATTTTCACCAACTCGCTATTGACCATGCCGGTCACACTTTCAGGTACTCGCAAGCTCCGCGCCTGAAAAGCCTCCACCATGCTACCCCTCAATAAGATTTTGGTTCAAATAAATTACCAGGTCTCGTTTAAAACGTAGGTCGGGCCCACGGCCTAATGGCGCTGCCTTAAGCTGCACAAAAGTTGTCAGATACTAATAAGTTATTGAAATATAGTGAAATCAGTTTTCCTTTTTTGTAAGATGACGTTTCTTGAAGACGC
>CASBQE010000084.1 GCA_949127665.1 Synechococcales cyanobacterium PMM_0083 | reverse complement strand
GTAGGAATCAGCGCAGGCTCGTACCTAGATTGATAGAATTAAGTTTGGATTATTTTTATCACCCTATGACGTTTGTTGTTAGCGGCTTTTTTCTCTCTTATTCTTCTTTGATTGGTGTTTTGCCCGGTTTAGATGCGTTGATGTCTACGCAAGGCATTATGGTAGGTTTGCTTGCTGCCTACGCAGGTGCCATGTGGATGTTTTTGACGAGTGCGCCCAAGGTTCACACGGTCATGGTGTCGGACTTGGAACTAGCGCGGCGATTGTATGAGGGGATGCTGGAGTTGCCTGCGGCAGATGTGCCACTGCATTACTATTACAACTATGAGCAATCGCTAGGCACAGCCATGATTGATCCGATCTATATGTCACCGGGGATGGGGCGCTCTGCGGTTGGCACGACGGGGCTTGCGGATGGATTGTGGTATCAGTTGAAAAAAAATACTCAACTGCATATTGTTTCTGGGGCAAGCATGGGTGATAAAAACCGTCAGCGTCATGTGTCGTTTGATCGCGATTGTTTGGAGCAGGTGTTGCTGCGAATTCAAATGCGCGGGTTAAAGTATAAAATTCGGGATGAGAAACCGCTGAATTTTTTAATTAAAGATTACGACGGTAACATTATTGAACTGGCGGAAGTCTCTAATTAGAACGCTAAATGGGAATTGCGATCGACTTTGGTACTAGCAACACGGTGATTGCCCGGTGGAACCGAGCTACTCAACAGCCTGAAACTATTACCCTGCCTGGAATTTCTTGGAAGGCGGCACAAAACCCAGCCTTGATTCCTAGCTTGATCTATGTAGAGGATGCCAGTCAGGGAAAGGTAGTCATTGGGCAGGCAGTGCGCGATCGCGCCTTAGATCTTGCCAGCGATCGCCGATTTTTTCGCAACTTCAAACGCGGGATTGGGTCACCCATTCAGGGGTTTTTGCCAGAACTGGATGGACAACCGATTCGCTTTGAGCAACTAGGGCAATGGTTTTTGGTGGATGTGATTCGGCAACTCAAAGCCAGCGATCCTGATGTGGCTGAGTCGGTCGTTTTTACCGTACCAGTGGATAGCTTTGAATCCTATCGCCTGTGGTTGGGGCAAGTGTGCCAGGTATTGCAGCTTGACCAAGTGCGGATGTTGGATGAACCGACAGCGGCAGCACTGGGCTATGGATTGGGCGATTCCCATAAGGGATCTGCTTTGCAGAATCGCGAAACCCTGCTGGTCGTTGATTTTGGCGGCGGCACCCTGGATTTATCGCTCGTTCAATTAGACAGCGCTCAAACCAGCACCAAGCCTCCGGGCTTTATTTTGCAATGGGGACAAAAATCCTTTGCAGAGCATTCAGGGCAGCGACCCAAAATTGCCAAAGTCTTGGCAAAAGCGGGACAGAATTTAGGCGGCTCTGATATCGACAATTGGCTAGTCGATTACTTTGCAGAATCTCACGATTTGGCAGTTAGCCCATTAACCACCCGATTAGCCGAGCGCTTAAAAATTCAGCTTTCTTTGCAAACTCAGGCGCAAGAGGTTTATTTTAACGATGAAACCTTTGATAGCTATGATCTGCAACTCACCCGATCACAGTTTGAACACATTCTGATCCAGCATCAATTTTTTGATCGCCTAGACGACTGTATGAGCCAGGTATTGCAGCAGGCGCGGCGGCAGGGATTGGAGGTGAAGGATATTGATGCCGTGTTGCTGGTCGGTGGAACAGCACAAATTCCGGCAGTGCAAACCTGGGTGCAGCAATACTTTGAGGTCAGCAAGATTCGGTGTGAAAAGCCGTTTGAAGCGATCGCTCAAGGGGCGCTGCAACTCAGCCAAGGCGTGGAAATCAGGGACTTTCTCTATCACAGCTACGGCATTCGCTTTTGGGATCGGCGCAACAATCGCCATAGCTGGCATCCAATTATCAAAGCAGGGCAAGCCTACCCAATGGAAAGCCCGGTCGAAATTGTCTTAGGGGCTTCGGTCAACAGCCAGCCCAGCATTGAGTTAGTCGTGGGAGAACTAGGGGCGGACTCTGACCAAACCGAGATATATTTTGATGGCGATCTCTTGGTGACCCGCCGCCTTGACAGCAATCAAACTCAAGTGCAGCCGTTGAACGATCGCGATAACGCCCGCAGCATCGCCCAACTCGAACCGCCCGGAAAACCTGGGAGCGATCGCATCAAAGTTCAGTTCCGCATTGATGACCAGCGCTTCCTCCGCATTACCGTCGAAGATTTGCTGGCACTTCGCACCTTAGTCGATAATCAGCCAGTCGTTCAGTTGAACTAGTTCAGTCTGTTAAAATAAACTGATTAGACGGAGAAACCCATGGCTCAACCTGTCATCACTTCCACGTCTCCCCCCCGCTCGGAAGTTACGCCTACAGCCGATATTGTTTTTCCGCCGGGTCACTTGTGGAGCGATAAACCCAACTTGGAAAGTGACCTGCATCGTGACCAAATTGATCTGCTGATTCGCCTAATCAAATGGTATTGGCGAGAGCGAAATGATTTCTATGCCACTGGAAACTTGACCGTCTACTACAGTCCCAATCAAAAAAAATCAGAGCAGGGTGGTTTCATTTATTCAGATAAGAATGAGAATGGAGTGAGAAGCGTTGTCTCAGTGTGATGACCCAAACTCTGAACTTAGTTGAACAATAGCAACAAATCCCGGACTATCGCAAAGGTAAACGTCACTCCCTTTAGTTGATGTTGGTTCTGTTGGGCACTGTGTGTGGCTACCCTTGGCTATCGTCCCTTACTGATTTTAGCCAACAGCATTGGTCTACTCTGTGTGAGATTTTAGAGCTACCTGCTGAGACCCGAATTCCGTCCTATTCGACCTTTCGCCGAGTCTTACACAGAGTCGAGTTTGAGCCATTGATGACGCTGTTCAACACTTGGAGTCAGCGGTTTATCTCTGTGAAGGACCGAACCGGGGTAGCAGCGGATGGCAAAAGTATTAAAAGCATCCTCAAGGATTACCGCGAGTCCTACCAAACGTGGATCTACCACGGTCAGTGCCTTCACCCGTCAAACTGGCGTGGTGCTGAACTTACAGGTGATGGACAACAAACAAACCAGTGAAATTGAACTCGTGCGTCAGTTAATTCAAACTTTAGCCGGACAACCCGTGGTGTTTACGCTCGATGCCTTGCATTGCAAAAAAAAATAGTCTAACAGATTACGCAGCAGCATTATTACTTAATTGCGCTCAAAGCCAATCAACTGACCCTTTACCGCAGGTTAGAACAACTCCATCAAGTCGCTTCATTCTTTGAGTCAGGCTGCAATTCTCGATACAACCCACGCCCGGCAGGGTGCATCTCGGGTCAAGGTGTATGTTGCTCCGATTGCCCTGCAAGAGCAGTGGAAAGGCTTAAAGACCCTGATTTGGGTGGAGCGTTGAGGTATCCGCAATGGACACTTTTTTGAGGAGTCCGTCGGCTACATCAGTGATTTGGAACTGGAAGCCGCTGATTTTCTGCTGAATATGCAGCAGCATTGGGGCATTGAAAATCGTTTGCATTGGGTCAGAGATGTCACTTTTGAGAAAGACGATGCCCGTCCGGGGGCAATGCTCCAGTGCTGTGGGCAATTTTGAATTGTTTTCTCATCTCTATTCTCCGTCAAGTAGGCTACCGCACCACCCCTCAAGGGGTACGCGCGCTCACCAATCAAGTCAAGCAAACCTATGCGATCCTAACCCACTGTTTTTCTCCTCCTATATGAAACCACCCTGCTTGGGAGAAAGGGCTAGGGACTTTGACCTATTCTTGCGCCCCTTCTCCACGGGGAGAAAGGGCTGGGGGTTGTAGTTTCCTTCCTGTAGACTAGGCTGACTTTAGTTCCACATCAGGTCTTCTAAAGAATGGCAGTGCACGATCGCGCTTCTCAAAAGGCAATGCCATCACTCAAGGCTCAGTGATTAATGCCAGATTATCTCGATGAACAACGGTTTCTGGACAGGAGCACCCTAGAATCTGTTCAATTTGATCGGATTGATGCCCTTGAATTTTTTTCAGTTCCACAGTTCTGTAATTCACCACTCCGCGCGCAAACTCTTCGCCGGAACGATCGCATAAGGCGATCGCATCTTGGCTTTCAAACTCGCCCTCCACTTGAATAATTCCGGCAGCTAGCAAAGATTTTCCACCATGGCGAATCGCTTGGACAGCGCCTTCATCTAAATAGAGCTTGCCCATAGGCACTAATCCGTGGGCAATCCAGCGCTTGCGGGCATTAGCAGGGCGGGGCTGCGGTTCAAACTGGGTGCCGATCGCTTCGCCTTGCAAAATCTTTTCAATATTTTGAGCAGCCCGCCCATCGGTAATCACTGTGCGCACTCCCGCACCTGTAGCAATGTTGGCTGCCGAAATTTTGGTGATCATGCCGCCCGTGCCCCAACTAGAGCCGCGATCGCCCACCTGCACTTGTAATTCCTTCAGGTCATTCAGCCGATGCACCACCGAAATAGGTTTTGCATCAGGATTGCTGCGGGGATCAGCAGAATATAAGCGGTCAACATCGGTAAGCAAAAAAAGCCAATCTGCTTTGACCAAACTTGCCACCAGTGCCGACAAAGTGTCGTTGTCCCCAAACTTAAGCTCGTCTATTGCCACCGTGTCGTTTTCATTGACGATGGGAATTACGCCCAACTGCAATAGTTCCTGAAACGTCTGCTCCACATTGATGTAGCTACTTCGCTGCACCAAATCTCCACGAGTCAACAATACTTGGGCGATCGGCTGCTGTAACACGCTAAACAGATCATCGTATACGCGGATCAATCGCCCTTGCCCAACGGCGGCAACCGCTTGCTTTAAAGTAATGCTTCGGGGACGCTCTGTTAAGCCCAACCGGGCACAGCCTACCCCAACTGCGCCTGAAGAGACTAAAACAACGCGATGCCCTTGATGGCGCAATCGGCTCAGGGTTTCTACTAAGGTTGCAATCGTTGACAATGCCAAGCTGCCTGTGTCTGGCTGAGTCAAGCTGGAGGTGCCAATTTTAACCACAATAGTTTGAGACATGAAGCAGCTACAAAAGATCAGGAGTTTGGATAAGATAAAACGCCAATCCCCAATTAATTGGGCATTAGCGCTCTATCTAGTATTCATAAGAATGTGTTTTTAAGGTCTTTATTTAGCTGACCTCATTTAATTTCTCACAAGAATGCCAGGAAAGTTTGACATTAAAAGATTTCATAATATTCCTTTATGTTTTCTCAGCCCAATAATTATGTAGTTTTATGAGTTTCTCTCAGGCAGAGATTTGGTGGTCCGGGAGGCACCCAATGCTTGAGAAAGCCAGACTTCAAAGGCGTGAAAAGACGATTTTCGAGGATTAAAATCAGGATGGATCATCGGTTCTACGAGGATGGTAAACATGCCAAGACGGTTGCCTGCTAAAACATCGGTAAACAGGCGATCGCCCACCATTCCCACTTGTTCGGGTGGTAAGCCCATAGACTCAACCGCTCTTCGCACCTTACGCCGAGAGGGTTTAGCCGCCGCCGAAATGTAGGGCAAGTCTAGGGATTTGCCAATGCGCCGGATGCGAGCTTCACTCACATTGTTACTGACCAGCCATAGCTTTGCGACTTGCTGCACCTCTTTGACCCAAGGCAAGAGTTCTTCAGATATTTGAGCAGCCCGAAGCGGCACCAAGGTTTCATCCACATCTAGGACTAAGCCTTTAAGTTGATGAACTTTCAGCAGTTCAGGCGTGATCTGAAGAATGGTGCCCGGAATCACCAGGTTGGGCTGTAGAAGTTTGCTCCAAAACATAGAAAGTTACTTTAAATAAGTAGTTTGGCAAAAAATTAATTCTTAGAGTGTGAAATTTATTTTAGAAGCTAAAATTAGCGTGCCCATATTGCAGAATGTGTGAAAGCTTATTGGGTGGAAGATTTTGTGGCATCTCGCTGATCGTGAATAGCGTTTTGGGCGGTCTGATGCTCTGCTAGGGTACGGCTGAAGACGTGGGTGCCGTCATATCGGGCAACAAAGTAGAGATACTCAGTGTTTTCTGGGTTGAGAGTTGCCTCCAGGCTAGCTTTACCAGGGCTGGCGATCGCGGCAGGGGGCAAGCCCGAATTGACATAAGTATTGTAAGGATGAGGCGTTTCCACCTCGCGGTACAGCAACGGACGATCAGGCGTTTGTTTAATGCCAAAGGCATATTCAACCGTGGGATCAGAAGCCAAGGGCATCTCTTTCCTTAAACGATTCGTGAATACGCCGGCAATTCGATTACGCTCTTGGGGCACTACGGCTTCTTTTTCAACAATGCTTGCCAAATTGACCCATTGCCCCAAGGTGAGAGATGTGCCGTCTTTTTGCTGCTGATAAATGGGTAATGCCACTTGTTCAAAGCGATCGAGCATTTGCTGAATTACGGCATCGGGCTTAACGGGCGATGCAATTTGATAAGTATCCGGGAAAAGGTAGCCTTCTAGTCGTGGAAAACCGGGCATTGGGCTAGTGGCTGGCAACCAAGGATATTGGGCTACAGAAACGCGATCAGCCGCTGCCAAAAAGTCCTTAGCGGAGAAAAAGCCCTGCTGCTCAAAGTATTGCGCCATTTCACCCATAGACCAGCCCTCTGGAATCGTGAAGCTAAGCTGCGTTACGTTTCCAGACCAAATTGTGTTGGCGATTTCTGGTAAAGACTGAGTTTTTGAGAGTTGATAAGTGCCCGCTTGAAACCCACCTTTCGCGTCTTGAAACGTCGTCCAACGAGTCCACAGGCTCCAAGCTCTGGCTGACCGAATTAGCCCTAGGGCTGCTAGATCTTGCCCAATTTCTTGTGCGGATGTGCCCGGAGCAACGCGCAGATTAATCGGTTTGGCATCCGCTTGAGCAGAACTGGAGGCGATAGGGGCTGTTGTGATCACCCACCAGTTCCAGGTTTGCCAGGTTGCTGTTCCTAACAGGGCTAGGGCGATCGCGAAGAAAAGTAAACCTTTGGGAAATCGTTTAGCCATAAAAAGGGTAGCCATCCTAGCTGTGACCACAGCAGTTTGAGATAGAAAAAGCGATCGCGGCGAACTTTATGCCAGCCGCGATCGCCATTTTCCTAGTTTGAGTCGAGATCATCAAAAAGCTGATCTTCAATTTCAGCCAACAGGGGCTGAAGTTTTTCTAGCTCTTCCGGCGAAAGTAGGCGAGGCTGGTTGTTTGCATCCATCCGCGCCAAGATGAAAAATGGATCAAGCGGGGCATAAACCGCAAATTCCTTTTCCTCACGATAAAACCGAGCTAAAAGTTGCAATTCTTCAACATCCTCTTCGTCTGTTTCGGAAGTGATTTCAATAAATTCGTCTTCGTCTTCCAAATCAGGCAGGTCTCCCTCTACTGTTAATACAACCGCCGTCCTTTTCAGAGTTAGATTTTGCTCCTCCAAAACGGCTTTTGCGATTGGAAACAGACTGTCAATCTCTTCCTCACTCTCAACAGGAATTGCCTCTTCGTCATCGTCGGCTTCACCTTGCCAAGCAAAAATCTCGACAGGTGCGTCCACAGGCACTAGCAACGCATAGTCCTGCTCTTCTACTTCAATGAATCGCTCAACTGTGCAGGCAATTTTTCGCCCAGCATCATCGGTTAAAACTACTGTTTCTGCGTCCATTTCGATCTGATTCTCATCCATTGGAAAAATTCCTCCTCATGCATAGCGCCCAAGAAGCATTCTGCCAAAGTCTGTTTCACCTTTGTCTATTTTGCTTGAATTTTTCAAAAGAATTCTCAATTCTCGTTACAATCAGCGGCAGAATGCTTGGGCGATCGCCGTTCATCTAGCCATTGTTGCAGAATAATTGCCGCTGCTTTGCGATCAATCAAACCTTTTTGTCTATCGGCATGAATTCCTTCCGCTTTTAGCATTTCTTTTGCCTCAAACGAAGTTAATCGTTCATCCACATATTCCACGGGTAGGTTTAGAGCCGACGCGATCGCCGTTGCAAATCTTTGCACCTGCTGAGCCTGATATCCCAAGCTGCCATCCATAGAATAGGGCAGCCCAATCACCAAAACACTCACTTGGCGATCGATGACTAAGTATTGCAATTGCTCTAGAGTGGTTTTAAAGGAACGATGCTCAATCGTCTCAATTCCAAAAGCGATTAGCCCAGTGCCATCGCAGCCAGCGACACCGATCCGCTTCTTGCCAACATCTAGACCCAAAGCAGAGATTTGCATCAACCATCTCCCCTTAACAACATGGATCTTGGGGAGGATTATCTGAAAAATCTGTTTTGGTAGACAAATTCAAAATTGCATTTCTAGGTTTCACAGATTTGGCAGAATTGGAACGAACTTTTGGGCTAGCTTCAGATTTTTGCAGGGCTTGGCTCATTGATTGAAGCGTAATTCGGCTAGGAATCGCTTGCTTACGCGAGGGTTTCAGCCCTTGCAACACTTCTGGAAGCTGGAGATTTTCAAAGCCACTCAGCCTTGATTCTCGAACTTTATGCCAAACCGATCGCGACATCATTAGCGTGTGAGCAATGCGATCGGCTCCTAGTTGCTTCAAATACTCTTCTCGTTCAGGTTGATAATCATAGGAAGCAAGCTGAAGCGATTGGGCGGGCAACTCTTGGGTAATCCGCGCCATTTGAGACATTAACTCTGGATAGAGCCAAGTGTAGGATGGATTGACCGTTAACTGCGCTTGATGGGGGCGAGAACCATCTCGACAAAGCTGAATTTGAAAGTAGCCGATCGCGGCTTTTCGCTGCGATTCAAAAATATAACCACTCACTACTTCCAACTGATTCACCCAGTTTTTGACCCCGTTTAACACCGAATCAATCAGGCTAGTTTTGAAATCAGAAAGATGACGGTCAAACACCTGCCGCACCAAAGGCGGCATAAACATGGTGTCGAGCTGATAGAGTAGCTGAGCATCGGCATTGCTCACAGGCAACAGATTGGGCAGGTCTGGCTCTCGTTCTGCAAGGCTTTGTAGCAGGGCTGGATCAATCGCCCAATAGGTGATGTGTGCTAAAGGTTGAAAGCCATTTTGCCGATACAGCGCTAGCAGTTCATTGTCGTTTACGTTGACTTCTAGCAGCCAAGTCCGGGCTTCCCAAACGGTTTCAAAGCAATAGCGCAATAGATGAGAACCGATGTCGTTGAGAGGAAGGGAGGGAGCTTTCACCGCGATCGCGCTTTCACCTGTTACCGCGTCATCTATTATCGCTTCATCCATCACCGCGTCATCTATTACCGCTTGATCTATTGCCGCGTCATCTACTACGGCAACCCGATCAACCCGCCAAGTCGTGCGAGTCCGGTTAAACGGAGAAATTTTGACAATGCCTCTTAACTTATTGTCTTGCCCAAAAACATAAGCACCAAACAAATGGGAGCGATTGACCAAAAAACTGAGAAACCGCCAAGGGGCATACCAACGTAGCGGCTTGAGGGGCTTATCTGGATTAATAGAAAACTGTAATTCTTCACCTTCGACTTCATCACACAGCCGATCAGCAGTTTCTATGTCGCCATATTGAACGGGGCGAATTAAGACTTCGGTGGGTTGAGGAAATGATTGAGTCATTGGTTGAAATGCTGAATCAGCCAAAAAGGAACTGAAAAACACATTAACATTCTAACCAGTTTAGCGAATTAGCCAGTGTGACAGATGTTAATTGTAGATTGATCGCTGTTAGATAAATCGGGCGATCGCGATTAAAGGGGACGAATCAGCACGACAGGGGTTTGTTCATCGGCATTTCCTGCCGGATTTTTCTTTAAGGCTTGCTGGAGCATTGGAATCGCCACATCCGCTGAGGCTGCCAGCACTTTAACCGCTCCTAAGTCGTTGACATCGACGATCGCCGCCGATAAACCCGTTTCCTGCTGAATCAGATCCACGACCTGTTGAGGGTTCTCTGGTCCCAACACAATAAATTGATCATAGGGTGGCAAAGTGCCGGTTACGTCGTCAATCAAACGAGCTTGTTCTCCGGCTAGTTGGTAAAATACTCCCGGCTTGCCAAAGACTTTGGCGATCGCGCCCACCAAAAATGCCGCCAACACTCGCACCGCACCCACCTGATCAATCAGGGCTTGCAATCCGCAGGCAGTCGCTAGGCTGGAAGTGGGCAAAAACAAATAACATAGCCGTTTTGCAGCCCATCCCGGCTTGATGTTTTGAGGATCGCGAAAACGCCCTTGCATGATGGCGATCGGGCTTTCCCCAATCGTTACCACATCGCTTGGTTTCGCATGGGGACTGACATATCGCCGCACCACTTCTACAGGATTATCCAATTCCGTCAATAAATGAGTCCGAATGGGCAATACTTCAGCGGTTGGAGTCGATCGCCAATTTTTAGATTCTGCCGCATCAGGAAATTGAAACGGCACCACCACATGTCGTATTTTAGGGATTCGCCCTTGAGGACCATAAGTCAGGTAATGCACCTGCACCCACGCCGCTTTTAGTTGGCTTAGGTCAGCCCCGTGAATCTCAATTTGCACTTCTATCGTCGTTCGTTTACCGACCTTGACAATGTAAGCAAACCAGTAATCATCCGGGCGAGCCGTTTCATCGGGATGACGCGAAACAACGTGTGTTTGAGTCGTTACCCCGCGCAAACTTCCTGCCGAAAGTAATTTCACCTCTGCCCCTATCTGCGGCACCATAATTTCGAGCTTGGCAGTGCGATTAATCAACTCCATCTCGCCCACCAGCCGATAGTGGTTCAGGGCTTGCTCCTGAATCTGCCACTGTCCAACGGTCGCCACCAATTTATTGCCAGGGCGATCGCGATACTGAATTTCTAATGCCAAAAAATACAGCCCAATGAGTAGGATACTCGTGACTAAAATGAGTCCAAGAAATTGGAGAAGCACAAAAACCTCGGCGTGAAAGGGGCGGATGACGAAATTTAAAGAGCAACAGCCTGCAAAATTTCGTCATCGATTGAAGAGTTTACCGTGGCTTGGGCGCGATCGCATGGAAGATATGATTTTGAAAGAAGCCTCGATCTGCAACAAAAGCGCGGTTCTTGCTTTAAAAAGTGCTAAAGCAGCAGATCCACAAGTCTAGGAATCTGCTGCTTTAGAAAAAATGAAAATCCGAAAGTAAAGGACTCAGCTAAATTCTCTAGCCTACAGTTTCAGTCATCAGTGCTGAGCGAGACTGAGCAGGCTTAATTTGATACTTGACTAAGTTAGCCAACTCTTGAAGCTGACTAATGGCTTCTGCACCTTCTAATTTCATCAGTTCGCGATCGTCGCGCATCTCAGTCCAAGTAATACCATAATCAGAAACCAAGAAGCGAATCAGATGGCTATC
>CASBQE010000083.1 GCA_949127665.1 Synechococcales cyanobacterium PMM_0083 | reverse complement strand
TGCGGGTATGGATCGAGTTGCCCAGTTCAACGTCATCGCTACCTCTGGACGCGCTGTGGAAGCGTGTGGCGACATCAACACCTTAGTTTTGGATAAAACGGGAACGATTACCTTGGGCAATCGCTTGGCGGATGAATTTATTCCGGTGAATGGTCACTCTCTAGAAGACGTTGCCACCATTTCGCTCGCCGCTAGTGTTTTTGATGAAACCCCAGAAGGGCGATCGATCATAGGATTGGCGGAACGATTAGGCGCAAGTACAGACTTTGACTCTGAAAAAGCAGAGGGAGTAGAGTTTTCTGCCAGAACACGCATGAGTGGCACCAATCTGCCCGATGGCGGTGAGGTTCGTAAGGGCGCGGTGGATTCGATTAAGGGCTTTGTGCGTTCACGCGGTGGACAAATTCCCACCGATCTCGATGATGCCTATGAGCGGGTTTCTAAACTGGGTGGCACTCCCCTCGCCGTTTGCCAAGACAACGATATCTATGGCGTGATCTACCTCAAAGATATTGTCAAGCCCGGTCTGCGAGAACGGTTCGATCAACTGCGGCGCATGGGCGTAAAAACCATCATGCTCACTGGCGATAACCGCATTACCGCTTCTGTGATTGCTCAAGAAGCAGGCGTAGATGATTTCATTGCGGAGGCAACTCCAGAAGACAAAATCTCGGTGATTCGGGCAGAGCAAGCCCAGGGCAAACTGGTTGCAATGACGGGAGACGGCACCAATGACGCTCCTGCGTTGGCACAGGCAAACGTCGGGGTGGCGATGAACTCTGGCACCCAAGCCGCGAAAGAAGCTGCCAATATGGTGGACTTGGACTCTGACCCGACGAAGCTGATTGATCTGGTGACGATTGGCAAGCAGTTGTTGATTACGCGGGGCGCACTCACCACGTTTTCGATCGCCAACGATATTGCCAAATACTTTGCCATCATCCCCACGATCTTTGCAGCGGCTGGCATTGGTTCCCTCAACATCATGCGGCTGAAAAGTCCTGAATCTGCCATTATCTCGGCTCTGATTTACAATGCGTTGATCATCCCAGCGTTGATTCCGTTGGCGCTTAAGGGCGTGAAATTTCGTCCGCTGTCTGCCGATCAACTGTTGCAACGCAATATCTTGATTTACGGCGTGGGTGGCGTGATTGCGCCGTTTATCGCAATTAAACTAATCGACCTGATCATTCCGTTTTCGTGAACATAGCAATGGTGCGTTTCGGCTTCGCTCAACGTACCCTACAAATCAACTACTACTAGACCACTTTTATGAAACAATTTCACGCACTGACTAACAGTTTCTCGCCTGATTTGGCGGATGACTTTGCCAACATTGGGGAAGCGGGGCGCAAGCGCAAGTTTCCTCGCTATGCCTTTCTAGCGCTGTGTTTTAACCTGCTGCTGGCTCCAGCGGTGCAAGCAGCCACGGGCAATGAGCTTTCTCGCACTCAGTCCTATGCGCTGGGCATTTTGGGCTTGGGGGTCGTTGCTTTGGGCATTTATTTGTTTGTAGTCATGTTTCAACCGGAGCGCTTCTAATGAGTATTACCCGTGAAATTTCGAGAGCAGTTCGCTCCACGCTGGTGCTTTGGGTATTGGTTGCAGTTCTATATCCGCTGATCATGCTGATCATGGGTCAAGTTGCGTTTCCGTTTCAGGCAAATGGTAGCATCCTCAAAAATGCTCAAGGTGTGGCAGTGGGTTCTGCGTTAATTGGGCAACCCTTTTCATCCGATCGCTACTTCAATAGTCGCCCCAGCACCACCAGCTACAGCACGGCGAATCCGAAAGATGATAAGGCTGGAGTGCTGAAAACAGGCGTGTCTGGCGCTAGCAACTTGGCTCCCAGTAACCCCGCATTGTTAGATCGAATCCAGGGTAAATCTGATCCTGACCCAGCCAAGGCGATCGCAGGAGAACTGCCCAGACTGCAAACAGCAGGGATCAAACCCACCGCAGATTTAGTCTATACCTCTGGCTCTAGCCTCGATCCTCACATCACCCCAGAAGCGGCACAGGCTCAAGTTCAGCGAGTTGCCACAGTACGTAAGCTCAACCCCAACCAGCTTGAAATGCTGATCACTCAAAACACCGACGGTCGCTTTTTGGGGATTTTTGGCGAACCGGGCGTGAATGTTCTCAAGCTAAATCTGGCATTGGATGGGGTGAAGCCTGCAAGTTAAGCAGTCATAGCCGCAGCTACTAAGGACTCCTGTTTTTTCACTTGTCACCTGACTTTATGCACAATCCTATTCACTCACCCGACGCGCTGTATTCATCCACCAGGCATCGGGGTGAGCATAAAATTTTTATTGGCATGGCTCCGGGGGTTGGCAAAACCTACAAGATGCTAGAAGAAGCCCATCTGCTAAAGCAAGACGGGATGGATGTAGTGATTGGCATTATTGAAACTCATGGTCGTCGGGGAACTGCCGAAAAAGTAGATGGGTTGGAGTTAGTGCCACGGCTAACGAGCATTCAGGACAACGTTATTCTGGAGGAAATGGACACGGAGGCGATTTTGGCGCGATCGCCCCAATTGGTTTTAGTCGATGAATTGGCACATACCAACGTGCCGGGTTCGGCTCGTGAAAAGCGATATCAAGATGTTGAAATACTCTTGGCAGCCGGGATTGATGTCTATTCCACGGTCAACATTCAGCATATTGAAAGCTTGAATGATACGGTGGCAAGGATTACCGGCGTAGTGGTGCGGGAGCGGATTCCCGATCGCCTGCTGGAAGAAGCTGATGCCGTAGTGGTGATTGACGTAACTCCCGAAACTCTGCAAGAACGATTGCAAGAAGGCAAAATCTACGCGCCCGAAAAAATTCAGCAGTCCTTAGAAAATTTCTTTCAGCGACGCAACCTGATTGCTCTGCGGGAATTGGCGCTGCGAGAAGTCGCAGACACGGTAGAGGAGGCAGCCAACACCCAGATCATCGCAGGGCAAGTCTGCAACATCCACGAGCGCGTACTGGTGTGCGTTTCTACTTACCCTAACTCCATGCAGCTATTGCGGCGCGGCGGACGCATTGCTGGCTATATGAACGCACCGCTACTAGCCGTGTTTGTGGCAAGTCCCGATCGCTTTCT
>CASBQE010000082.1 GCA_949127665.1 Synechococcales cyanobacterium PMM_0083 | reverse complement strand
GTTCAAAGCCAAAAATAAATAGGTAAAAATTTAAGTAGGCTTTAATCAATTAAAGTGCTTTAAATAAACTGTTCTTTCTCAGAGACTACTCCTATTTTGTGTAAGTGTGTTGCGTGATACTGCTGAAGGATATGAAAATTTCACAAATAGCGACGTAGTTTTCCCATCCAGTCGATTTTTTGAAGTGTAAAGTTTGTTGTGAATAAGTTCCTCAGTCTTTTTATTACTATTGGACTTTATATTCTTGGCATTGCGCTAGTGATGCTGTCGGTGTTGGTGGTGCTGAAGGGGTTAGGATGGGTGACTAAAATTCCCGATTATTTAGCATGGGCACTCACACTATTTGCGATCGGCGGTGGCATTTTAGGCGGGTTACGGAGTCTCAAACCATAACTCACATACCAGAGGTAATTACAGTGACCAAACGCTTTAAAACAACCACGCTTGTGTTCTTAAGTGTTGCAGCGCTGACGCTGGCGCTCTGGATCTTGCGAGGGTTAACGCTACTAGGCTTTATGCCGGGGTGGATTCTCTGGGGGCTGATCATTGCCTCCATTTTGCTGGCGGTTCTGGGCGCGATTCGCTAGATCCTGATGGCTGAAATAATCATCGGGTTGAATCTTATTGGAGGCGTAGTGCTTTTGATGCATCGCTTTGCCAACAGTGAAGTTTAGCTGTGCCCCAATCAACAGGGTTAATGCCCCTAACTGCAACCAAAGCAGCACCACAATCACGGCTCCAACCGCCCCATAGATTCGGTTGTAGTTCCCAAAGTTAGCCACATAAAAGCTAAACAACTTAGAACAGATTGCCCATGCAAGGGTTGCTAAAAAGGCTCCTGGCAAGATTGGCGTGCCTCTATGCCAACGGCTCGGTCCAAATCGATAAATAAATGCAAAGGCGATCGCCACCATACTCAGCGCCAACGGCATACTCAATTTTTGCCATGCTCGGAGTACCTGAGGCTCCAGAAAGTTTGGGCGTTTTGCCACCGCTTCTACAATCTGGTCGCTCTGGGCAACCACAATTTTGATGATCACATCGCTGACAAACACGACTGTAGAAGCGGCAACCAACAGCAAAATAGTGCCAATCGTCAAAATAATTGAGACAATCTTAGCTTTCCAAAAAGGGCGCAATTGCCGAGATGAAACTTGGTGAATGCGATCGAGTGCGCTCATGGTGGAGCTAACGGCTCCTGATGCTGCCCATAATGCTGCCAAGAAACTAATGGATAGCAAACTGCGGCTGCTGCCCGGACTTACTTCTTGAATAAATCGTTGAATGATCTGTAGCACTTCCGCTGGAGCGATCCAGCTTAGCTGCTTTGCCATCTCGCCAAATGCTGCTTGAGAAGATCCAACCAAGCCGATCGCGGTCAGCAGTGCTAGTGTTGCCGGAAACATCGCCAACGCTGCACTATAAGCAATTTCTGCTGCTAATCCAGGCAGGCGTTGATTTCCCGTACAGACGACGACTTCTTTTACCGTTGCTAAATTGAGATACTTGAAAAAGCGAAAGAATCGGCGGGTCATCTTAAAACGGGGCACACGATACCCACCTGATTAAAGGAATTATTTACAGTCTGACTGATCTAGAAATACTCGTGAACTGAAATTCAAGTACGGTAATTGTGCCAGTTTGCATGACCTCGATTAATTTGGTTGGGGCGATCGCTCCAAATTCTATCGACCAAGCCCGCCGGACGGTGATAACCTTGGGAATCCAGCAGGCAACTTTCGGTTCCATTCCGGTGCAGCGCTTGGTATACCGCCGCGCTTGGCTGATTAAAAAGCGCGATCGACCCGTTACCGATAGATTAAGCCTAAAGCAAGACAACTCAACTACTTTCAGGCATCATAGAGAGTCCAGTGTATTGATTCCTATCGTTTGCCAACTGAAGTGAAGCCTTAGTTCTCAGACCAAATCAAGACGAAGTAGAGACTCAATTTTTACACGCACTTCTGCTCAGTCAATTAACTTTAGATCAAGTTATTCCTCTACAAAGCGGTTTATCACTTCCCAGAGTATCTGTATCTGATGTTCTGAGTATTAAATTGCCTATTCCAAAAGATTTACAAAACCAGAAAGAAATTGGTGATGAAGTGGAAAAGCATCGTGGTGAGGCAAAACGGTTGCGATCGCAAGCCGAAGCTGTCGTTGCTGCCGCAAAAGCGCGAGTCGAGCGAATGATTTTGGGTGAGGAGGAAGTTGGCGAGAACTAACCCATAATTCAGGACAACTAGGAGATATAAATCATGAACAAAGTTTTACAAGCAACCTACCACGATGGCAATTTGATCCTCGATGAAAAACTTGACGCTGCCCTAGAAGGTCAAAAGCTTACCCTGATCTTGGTTGAAGCGGAGTCCTCTTCTGAGTCTAAGCTTGAGCACCAAGAGCGTCCAGGGAAGTTTTTAGAGTGGGCACAAAAATATTCCGCAAAACTGCCGCCTGACTATAAATTCGATCGCGAAGCAGCCCATGAGCGATAACGTGTTTCTAGATACAAATCTCTGGGTTTATTTCTTTGCCAAAGATCCACTCGATAAAGTAGAGAAGATCGCAGACATTGTTAATGCCCAA
The DNA here is from genome assembly GCA_949127665.1 of Synechococcales cyanobacterium PMM_0083. Taxonomy (GTDB): domain Bacteria; phylum Cyanobacteriota; class Cyanobacteriia; order Leptolyngbyales; family Leptolyngbyaceae; genus ULC077BIN1. The sequence continues at coordinate 8,060 of CASBQE010000082.1, read as the reverse complement.
CTACCATCCCTGATCATCAGCACTCAAGTTTTTGGAGAACTCTACAACGTTCTGACCCGAAAACGCATCTTTTCCAATACGGAAGCCCTATCAATTGTTACAGGTTTAGCCAATCGAACTTTGGTAGTAGATATAGACACACCCAAAGTCTTGCAAGCGATAGAAGTCAATATTCGTTATGGATATTCCTACTGGGACAGCCTGATCATTGCCACTGCTCTACAAAGTAATTGCAGCATTCTCTACTCCGAAGATATGCAGCCTGATCAACTGATTGAAGGCAAGCTCAGAATTATCAACCCCCTGATTTGAGAAAGTTCATGATCACTGCCAAACTGGAACCCCCCGTAAACCAACGCATCCCAGCATCCCCTACACAGATTTCTGAGTTTTGCCAACGCTGGAAAATCATTGAATTTGCCCTCTTCGGCTCCGTCCTGCGGGATGACTTTCGCCCCGACAGCGACATTGATGTGCTCGTTACCTTTGCTCCTGATTATTCTTTAACCTGGGATGACCGCATGGAAATGCAAAAGGAAATCGAAACCTTATTGGGGCGGAAGGTTGATTTAGTCAGTAAGAAATATCTGAAAAACCCCTATCGACGCTATGAAATTCTAAGAACCCACAAAGTTATTTATGCAATTGAACAATCGTGATATCGCATCTGTTTGGGACATGGTTCAGGCAATTCGCTACATTCAATCGTTTACAGCGAACCTTACCTTTGAAGACTATCTCAATGATATTCGTACCATTAGCGCCGTAGAGCGGCAATTTGAAGTTTTGGGAGAAGCTACTCGAAGAATTTCTGACGGTTTTCGGCAAACTCATCCAGCAATCAATTGGCAACACATTGTTGGATTACGAAACATTGTGATTCATCGATATGATGAAGTTGATCAAGACATTTTGTGGAGGATTATTCACTCAGAACTTGTTCCTTTGTTGACACAGTTAGAATCCTTATTACCCCCATTACCAGATCAACAGTAAGCATTTTATGGAGACTTCATGACCCTTAGCATAGCTTGCGGAATTTCCGCCTACGATACTTGCTTTGCCCTTTCACAAAGAAACAATGTCCCTTTACTTACTCAAGAGCAGCGGTTAGTCAACACCTTGAAAAATACAGCTTTTGAAGTTCAGCTATTCTCAGACGTTGTGATTCCATCTGTTCTATAAGGGCTTAACCAATCCTTCTCAATGAGCATCAAGCCTGGTAGCAAATACTATCCACTTTTTGAACACTTGCAAGTTTGTGATCAAGAATCTGTTACGCTTACTTTCGTTGAAATCGAAACCTTGATGGGTTGCTCACTGCCCGCATCCGCCCGCGCAAAGAAAAACTGGTGGAGTAATCGTGATAGCTCTAGTGCTCTGCAAGCGATCGCCTGGGTTAGCGCAGGCTACCAGATTAAGTCCGTCGATTTAACTCAGCAGACGGTTATCTTCCAGAAATTTCAGGCGCAGTACAACATCCAGCAAAAAGACGGCGAAATCATCTGGCAACAAGAGGCAATTCAAGCCCTTCGTAGCCATATGGGTTTAACCCAAGCTCAATTTGCCCAGGAACTTGGGGTACGTCGGCAAACCGTCAGCGAATGGGAAAACGGGGTGTATGACCCCGATCGCTCCACAACAAAATTCCTAGAACTCATCGCCAAGCAATCTGATTTTCATATCCCCCCCTCAGAAAAGTGAAAATTCTTTATTGACTAATGTCCGGCAAGCGTTCAAAATACTGATAGTCGATCAGGTGTACTCCTGATGCAAGATCTCTTATCGGTATTTTCTATGAGCGGTGTCAATCTTCCTCCTAAAGCCCTCTTCCTCTCACCTGACGGCAAAATCTACCCCGACACCCTGATCTGCTCTGGGATGCAGCAGAATTGAATGGCAACCCCTGTCCCGACTCGAACCATGGACGGCTGCCTGACCCCATCCCACTCGACGAAGCCCATCCCGGCTACAACGCTGACAAAGGCAAGCCTGGAGATTTATGCCCTCCTTGTGCCAAACAGCAACTTACTAATTTGGGGCATTGGCAAGGGCACGGTCAGCAAACCTTCCCAGAAGAACTCTTGTCTCTGCGCTTATTCAAATGCCGGATGTGGCTATGGCTGGTTATTCCAGGATTGCACGATGAAGAGCCAACAAAGCTGAATACAGTTATAGATAACTTTTAGGTGTATTTTAAGCATCGGTTTGCAACTACTGGCGATGCAACCCACAGGCGAACTTTTAACCACACCCCCGTCGATCGCCCCAAATTTTATCTCTTCTTTAAGCTGCCTTCAATGAGATAATCTAAATCACGCTAGTAACAGCGATGTAAGGCTAGGAGGGGCACCTGTGGGACAGTATGAACGCTTGATCATGATGGCAGAAGATGAACTGACACAATACAGCACCGATGCCCGGAAACTAGAAAAACTGCGCCAAAAAATTGGTCTGTCTGTCAGCGTGCGCGAGCAAAAGCAGATTAAAGAAACTTTAGTGGCAGAGATTCCGACTGATCCAATTAGCCAAATAATCGTTGATCAGCGGCAGACTGTAGCCCTGCCTTTTTGGGGGATCGCTGGATTAGGGCTGCTGTTTGGCATCTCCATGCTGCAACCGTTAGATCTTATTGTGACGGTGGTTGCAGGTGGACTGGCGATCGCCCTTCAGCGCTACGGCTGGAAACTTGAGGCAAAGCGTTTAGTGCTGCAAACCCTGTCAGACATCGAAGAAAGCACTCGAAAGCCAGAAAAGTAGGTGCCAGGTAAATTCTTAGAACTCAACACTCAAAACTCAAAACTCAAAACTCAAAACTTTTATCTCCTATTCCTTCTCGTTACACAGTTGGCGGAAGTGATCGCCGCGTTGCTCAAAGTTTGGATATTGATCAAAGCTGGCACAGGCGGGTGAAAGTAGCACCACCGCAGCGCCTAACTGGGGAGCCAATTCGTGCGATCGTGCGATCGCCCGTTCCATCGTTTCAACGATTTCGTAGTTGGAATAGTTTGCCTCGTCCAACCGCTTTGCAAAAGTTGGGGCAGCAGTGCCAATCAGCAGCACCGCTGCCGCTTTTTGGTGAATGGTAGCAATCCAGGCGCGATCGTCTCCCTGTTTAGCTTCGCCACCTGCAATCAAAATTGCCGGACTTTTGACGGCAGCTAGCCCAACTTGAGCCGCATCATAATTGGTGGCTTTGCTGTCGTTGATAAAGTCGATGCCTTGCCAGGTGCAAATGTATTCCAGCCGATGGGGCACTCCAGGGAAACTTGCCACCGCTTCAGCGATCGCTTTTTTATCAATGCCTGCCAGTCGTGCAGCAGCTACTGCCATCAACAGGTTTTGCTGATTGTGGCTTCCGGGCATCTTCAGCAGGCTGGCTGGCAAGATTAATTCTGCTTGCGTTCTCACCCAACCGTCTTCTATGTAAACGCTTAAATCAGGGCTGCCAGAGATATTTGCCAGACCTTGCACACTTGTCCAGCAGGTATCCGATCGCACGGGTTCCGCCATCAAGTTGCCAACGCTGCGAAGGTAAGGATCATCGGCGTTAAAGATTTGAAGTTGCGATCGCTGCAAGAGTTGCGCCTTGATGTTGTAATACCGCTCCAGGGTTTTATGCCGACTGAGATGATCGGGTGTGAAGGTTGTCCAGATGCCAATTTTGGGAGCAACGGAAGGAGACGCTTCAATTTGATAGCTGCTGAGTTCCGCGATCGCCCAATCGGGTCGTTTCGCTGCCAACGCCACTTCACACGCTGCATAGCCAATATTGCCAAATGCCGGAGCATATCGCCCAGCCGCTTGAAAAATGGCAGCGGTTAATGCAGTCGTCGTTGTTTTGCCATTGGTTCCGGTAATGCCAATCCAGGGAACATCCCTTAAATTGCGCCACGCTAATTCCATTTCGCCGATGGTTTCAATTCCCAACTCGCGGCAGCGCAATAGTCCTGGCACATCCCACGGCACCCCCGGACTGACTACGACCAACTCAGGGGCGATCGCTTCAGGATCAAAAAAACTGCCTAAGTTGACCCCAATCTCTTCAGAGGCTAATTGCTGCTGCTGTTGTTGCAGGGCTTCTGAATTGCCAGAATCATTCACGACCACTTGCCAACCTTCACGTTTGAGCAATCGGGCTGCTGCCACTCCTGATTTTCCCAGACCGATTACACAGGCTTTAGGCATAGCTGCTGAGTGTAGTCTTTAATTTTGCACCCATCATAGTACTGCGAATCCGGATCACGCGATCGCGTTGAATAAGGCGAACCGTTATAATCCCAGACATAAGATGAATTCACTAAAACTCATATGAATCTTTCCACAGGCAAACGCGCTCAAGCTCCGACTATCAAACGCTTCACGCTAGAGGAGTATCATCGCCTGAGTGAGCTTGGTTTTTTGACAGAAGGCGATCGCATTGAATTGATTCGAGGAGAATTGGTGTACATGGCAGCAAAAGGAACCGCACACGAGGTTTGTTTAACCAAGTTGATTCGAGCGTTGCCCAAATTGCTGTCTGACCAAGCCACCGTGCGATGTCAGTCTCCAATTCTTCTCACTGGCAGCGAACCAGAACCTGACTTTACAATCGTCAAGAATCGCTCTGATGATTATTTAGAGTCCCATCCAAATTCGGCAGATGTGTGGTTATTGATTGAAATTTCTGACTCTTCTTTGACTTACGACCAGGAAACAAAGCTGAGTCTCTATGCTGAAAACAACATTCAAGACTACTGGATTTTTAACCTACTAGAAAACATTTTAGAAACCTACAGCGAACCCTATCAAAAGTTTCAAGGCGATTTTGGTTATCAAATTAAAAGAGTGTTGTTGCCTAATGAAGCGATCGCGCTGCCTCACTTCCCCGATTTGATCTTAGATTTATCCAAAACCTTTCCCGCAAAAATTACGAATTAAATGGTGTTGCTTAGCATGTACGTTCCACCGATTTTTGAGAATAGCTAGGGGCATCTTAATCCGGCTCAAGCCAAGGAATTTCAAGTCGTCGAAAATCACGATCAAAGGAGACAACTGTTCCTCCAGTTTGGCGAGTCACTTCAGCAAGATAGGCATCGACAAAATCGACATTTGCACGTGCCATGCGTTCTAACGCTGCTAAAGAAAGTTGTAGCTCTTGAACAACTAATCCATCTGAACCTAGGAATGCAGTGAGGGTTTCGGCAATTTGGGTGCGTGGATATTTGTAGAACGAGCCTAGCACCCAAACGACTTCAGCAATGACTAAGGGTGTGATTTGAAGAGTGATTTCTCCCCGTTCTGCCCGTTGAATAAAGCGGAGGGCACGTTCAGCAAGGGCTTCTGGTTCACGCGTGAGAAAGCGCAGGATCAGATTTGCATCGATCCAAAAATCGTTCATGATTCGGTCAGATGATATTTTTGAGTCAGGTGATCGGCGATGCTTTGACGAATTGCTTCTTTCCCTGGATAGGGCTGAGTGGCAGGTAAGGCTCCATAAAAGTCGCTAAGACGTTTTTCCTGTTGTGGAAAAGGTTTAAGTTTGGCAATGAATACAGCCACTTGCTGGAGTTGTTGATCATTGAGTTGGGAGAGATCTTGGTTGATTTGCTCAAGCATTGTCATAACTTTTTCCTCCTTTCTTAATTTTGCATTTTTAAGGTTTAATTGCTCTCTCAATTTCGTGGGAGTAGTTTTCACCGTTTTCCTTTATCGCTCTTTTGGCAAAATTCTTTGCTTTGCTTCAGGTGTATACCTTCATATCTGCTCGTGCCTGAGCTAGCTTTCTAGCAACACTTTCAGATTCCTGGTGTATTTGTTTGCGCTTTTCGATCAAAGTATCTCGACTATGTACAAGTTGAGCCTTTCCGCCCACCAACCTACTTTCTAGCTCACTTCGTATACTGGCATACTTTTGATCAACCCAATTCAAACCTGCTAGATCTTTGGGTGAGGGTCTGTACTGCTGAAAGCGAATCTCAAGGGTGTTACGCCAACGCCCGATACCGACCGATCGCAGTCAGGGGAAAATGTTGCAGATACAGGTGATATTTTAGGTAAAAGTGTCCGGGAAAACCCGTTCCGGTGAAGTAGTCTTCATCCCAGGTGCCATCAGGGCGTTGGGTATCGAGCAAATACTGCACTCCTCGTTCGATCGCCGCCATCGCGTAAGTGCCAGTCGCGTCGCCTGCGGCTAGCAATCCTGTGAGTGCCCATGCGGTTTGCGAGGCAGTGCTGTCGCCCTGTCCCATCAACGAGCGATCGCGGTAGCTGAAGCAGGTTTCGCCCCAGCCGCCATTTTGGTTTTGGCAGGTGATCAGCCAGTGTGCGCCCCGTTCGATTTCCCGCCGACAGCTATTTGGAGCCAGTAAGGACAGGGCAGACAAAACGCCGCTTGTGCCGTAGATGTAGTTGACACCCCAACGCCCAAACCAGCCACCTTCCGGTTCCTGCTCGTGACGCAGATAGGCGATCGCGCGATCAATGGCAGATTGGGACAGCGCTGCCGGACTGTTCCCATCCAATCGTCCCACCATTTCTAGTACTCGCGCCGTTACATCAGCGGTGTTTGGATCGATCATGGCTTTCAGATCGCCATAGGGCACCTGATTCAGCCAATCGGCATCGTTGTTCAGGTCAAAGGCTGCCCAACCGCCACCATTGCACTGCATTGTGGCTATCCAGTTGACACATCGGGCGATCGCCTGCTGCTTCATCGGCTCGTTCGGCATCTGGACGGCATTCAGCGCCATCACCACCACCGCCGAATCATCCACATCGGGATAAAACCGATTGATAAACTCAAACGCCCAGCCTCCCGGTTTTCCAGCTTTATTTTTCACTGACCAATCGCCATCATCCAAAATCTGGTTATCTAGCAGCCATTGGGCACCTTTGACCAAGGCTGGATGGTCGGGCGCAATCCCAGAATCGACCAAGGCACGAATCACCAACGCCGTATCCCATACGGGCGAAAGGCAAGGCTGTATCCAGTAGCAGTCGTCTGTTTCAATCGCAAAGCGATCGACGGATTGCATTCCCCTTACTACTGCTGGATCGTTGGCATCGTAACCCAGCGCCCTTAACGCCAGCAGCGAATTCAACATGGCAGGCATAATGCCAGCCCAGTCACCCGTTGGTTCTTGGCGCTCCAGCACCCATTTTTCCGCTGCGGCAATTCCTTCTTGCCGAAACGGCACTAAATCTAGCAATTCCCCTAGCTTAAAGGCACTGTCGAGCCACAAAAATACATCGCTCCAGTCGCCTTTGCTGGGCAGTTCAAACTTGGCATTTCCGCGCCCTTCGACGTACAGTTCATCCAAATTAATCGCTGGATCAACGATATATACGGGCTTTTGATCAAACACAATCAGCAAGGGAACGGTACTGCCCCGCGCCCAACTCGACATTTCATAAATTGGAAAACTGTCGGGCAACAGCATCAGCCAAGCTGGCAAAGACGGCAAGCCGCTCCAGTCATAGCAGCCGATTAACGCCAGATGAAACTTGGTGAAAATGCGAGTTTTGCTAATGCCACCGCGATCGCAGATGAATTTTCGCGCCCGTTGCAACGCCGGATCAGAGGCAGGCACTCCCAGCAATCGCATTGCCATGTAGGCTTCAACAGTTACGCTGAGTTCGCCGCGATCGCCATAAAAAAGCTCCCACCCGCCATGATCGCGCTGTTGTCGCCGTAAATAGTTCTCAACCTTATGCAACGGGCGAGTCGCATCGGTGCCCCAAATTTTGTGAAGCAGCACCGTTTCTGATGCCATCGTCACGTTTGATTCTAGCTCTGCCCACCAGTAACCCTCTGCCGTCTGTAGCGATAGCAAATAGTTTTGGCTGCGATCGATAGCCTGATGCAGTTTTTCTAGCGATATGTTTGACTGCGAAACCTGATCCTGAGTTTGCATTGATTCACACTCCTCCCCCACGTTGATGTATTGTGCCTTTGTCCACTGAGTTTGGCAATCGTGCTGATGGGTGAAGTGTTTTTGGCGATCGCGGCGCTGAGGATGACAGGTTTTTTAGACTGGGCATTGATACAGGCGCACACTTGCCAACCGTGCGCCTGTATC
>CASBQE010000081.1 GCA_949127665.1 Synechococcales cyanobacterium PMM_0083 | reverse complement strand
CAGGGTTCCGATCGCTGAATCGCATCGCGTCCACCCACTCCACCGACGCGATCGTCCGCCAAAAAGTGGGCTTCAATCCGCTGCAACCAGTCAGGATAGGGAGCCGCATCATCATCAGTGAAGGCAATGAAATCACCAGTGGCAGCGGCTACTCCAGCATTCATCGCTGCAATGACTCCTGGAACGGCGACTGTAACTGTTTTCAGGGATAAGGGCAGGGATTTCAACTGATCGAGCAGTGTCCAGGTATCCGCATCGTCATCCCGTACCACTACCACCACCTCAGCCGGAGGACTAAGCTGGTGAGCTAAGGCTTGCAAACAACGAGTCAGATCGTGTGGACGACGATAGGTGGGTACAATTACCGTACTGTTCATTGCCGTTGCCTCTTGTGTTTGATCGCGTCGGTGTAGAGCGCTAGCCGTTGTTGAGCAGCATTCAGCCAACTGTATTTTTGGGCAGTGGCATAAGCGTTGTGACGCAGTTGTTCTAGATAGGGGCGATCGCCAATCAATCGCTCTAATGACCGCTCAATTGCCGCACTATCGCGTAGCGGAATGACGATCGCATCGTGTCCATCCTGCACCACCTCCAATGCCCCTCCAGCCGCTGTGGTAATGGGGGCAAGCCCACAAGCCATCGCCTCAATCAATGCAAGGCTAAACCCTTCGCTTAAAGAGGGAAACAGCTTAATCGCATAACCTTCTAGCAAAGTGGGCAGAGTTTCATGCTGAAAGCGGGAAACCACCTGAATGCGCTCATGTAGACCTGGCTCAAAATCAGCGAGTACCTGTGCCTCTGGACAACAAGTGCCGAAGAAACCCACTCTTGCTTGGGGGTAGCGAGTTAAGATCCGGTTGAGAGCGGACACAGAGTAATGAATGCCTTTGCGAGAAATATAAGTGCCAATGCAGGCGATTCTTAGGGCTGCATCGGGAGCCTCTGGCAATGCCAAAAATGGCAAATTGAGGAACCGATCGGGAATGCCATTTGGAATCATATGCGCCCGATCCGAGTGAACACCCAATACCTCAGTCGTGTATTTCAAATCTTGCTGGTTGAGCAGAAACACCAAGTCAGCACAACGCATTGAAGTCGCCACCTCCCACAGCAAGACGCTACCACGATACATAGGGTACTTCCAGCTCAAATGCAGGCTGCCCCGCTGCGCTTCTTCCAGGTTTTGGAAGTGAACGCTATGTTCTAGCCCATGACTATGGGTCACCAGTAAAGGATGGTTTGGGGCAAAGCGTCGCATCAAGGTGCCCCAAACCCAGGCATCTCCAGTAGAAGCATCAATCACATCAAACCGATGTTGCCGATTATAACGATGCAGGTAAGCAGCGACTAATTCGGGAAAAAACACCCCAGGCACTTGTTTAGGGAAGTTGTCGTGAGATAGATAATGTACTTCATGTCCCAGGCTTTGGTAAGTTTGACCCAGCTTGAGCACCGTACCCGGTGCGCCCGCATTCGGGTCGAGCGTGTGATGGATCGTCAACAGGATTTTCATGAGTTTGTCGATATTGGAATTGGCGATCTTGAAAGACTAGGCTTGTGTGGTTAATGTCGATCGAGGGTAAGGACGATGCACCCAAATATGACAATTGTTTAATAGTGCCAGGACGTTTGTCGTTTAGCTGGCAGAAGTTATATAAATCAGAGTTCATCGTTGCCTCCTCTTTTGTTCAATTGCGACAGTGTACAGACCATTTTGCCAGGGCTGAGCGATCGCGGTCTTCTTTGGCTAGGAAACAGGTGGATTCAATTGGGTAGGGATGGTAATTGGCATGAGGTTTTGCTTCAGAACTGATTGAATTTGCTGTTGAATCAGGGTCACAATGTTGGTGCGATCGTAATGTTGGATCGCTGCTGCACGGGCGTTCGTGCCTAAGCGATCGCAGAGATCATCATTTTTCAACAACTCCACACAAGCGGCAGCAAATTCAGTGGCGGAGTCGCGCAACAAAAAATCTTTGTCCGGGATCATTTCCAGTCCTTCAGCCCCAATTCGGGTAGCAACGATCGGTTTGCCATGAGCAGCGGCTTCAACCATTTTGACTCGGGTGCCACCACCAAAAGAAATCGGGTTGCAGGCAACCCGCGATCGACGGTAAAGATCATCGAGATCCGTAACAAACCCAGTGAACTCAATACCAGGTAGTTCTTTCTGGTAGGTGCGAATGTTCTCAGGCGCTTTACCTGCAATGATGAGTTTTGCATCAGGCACCATCTGTTGCACGAGTGGAAAAACTTGCTCAAGCAAAAAGTTAGCTGCTTGCAAATTGGGAGGATACGTATACGTGCCAATCAGTAGCAACGTCGGTTCGGTGATGATGGGCTGAGGCGTTGGGATAGAAATGGCGTTGGGAATGACGGTTATGCCTGGTAGCTTCCACCGTTCTGCTAGATACGCACGATCGCGGTTAGAGCAGATAAAGGTGCGCGTTGCCAGTCGCATAGCCTGACATTCCTGCTGCCATAGTGTAGGCACATGCAAATAATAAAGGCGGGTCGGTAGATGAACGGGTGGATGCTCAATGGAGCGAATAAGCTTGATATGTTCGATATCGTCTAGATCGAAAAAGATTGGTGGGAGAGTTTTACGAGTTAGCAACAGCGGACACATTGCGTGAAGACGATGCACAAAGATGGCATCCGGTTGTAGATCCAGGCAAGCGTCCAGGGCTTGAACTTGTTGGGTTTGACTGGTTTTAATAAAGATTGGTTGCTGAAAGAGGCTAAAGATGCCACCGATTTGCTGCTGCCATAGAGGAACAGAGGGATATGGCTCAAATTTAGGGCACTGGAAGAGGTTGATGTTGACCTTCCAATGCTTGGAAAGAGCGCGCTCCCGCTCTATGATCGCTGCTGGAGAGCAATCCATATCGGGCGAGACATACAGCAAAACATCCAGTTG
>CASBQE010000080.1 GCA_949127665.1 Synechococcales cyanobacterium PMM_0083 | reverse complement strand
GGTTACAGCGATCAGCGGTCAGGAGTCCTTGAATACATGCCACCTCATACTTCTCTTTCACTCCTACTCTTTTTGTCCTTTGTCATTCGCCCTTCACCCTTCGCCCTTCGCCATTCGCCATTCGCCACTCGTCCTTCGTCATTCGCCCTTCGCCATTCGCCACTCGTCATTCCCCATGTCTTTCTTTTCTCCCCTCATTGGACAATCTCAAGCAGTGCAGCTACTAACTCAAGCGGTGGCAAGGCAGCGAATTGCCCCGGCTTACCTGTTTACTGGCTCGGCTGGAATTGGGCGGGGGATGGCAGCAGAGTGTTTTATTGATCTGGTGTTTAGCCAGGGTAAATCTTTGGAGCAGAAAGCTATCCTCCGCAGTCGCATTCAGCAGCGCAATCATCCCGATTTGCTGTGGGTAGAGCCGACCTACCTGCATCAGGGAAAGCTGTTTTCGCTAGCGGAAGCAGAAGCCGCAGGATTGAAGCGTAAAACAGCGCCGCTGATTCGGTTAGAGCAAATTCGAGGAATCGCCCGTTTTTTAGCGCGATCGCCCCTCGAAGCAGAGCGCTCGATCGTGGTGATTGAGCAAGCAGAAACCATGGCAGAAGCGCCTGCGAATGCGTTATTAAAAACGCTGGAAGAACCGGGGAGAGCTACCTTGATTCTAATTGCACCTGGAACAGAATCTTTATTGCCAACCTTAATCTCTCGCTGTCAAAAGATTCCGTTTTTTCGCCTAGCTTCGGAGGATATGCTGCAAGTGCTGCAAACAACGAATCAAGCGGAAATTTTGCAGCAGCCTGAAATTTTGCAGTTGGCACAGGGTAGCCCCGGTGCAGCGATCGCCCATTGGCAAAAGCTTCAAGAGCTTCCCGATGGTCTATTGCAGGCAATGCATCAACCCATTCGCTCCCATCGAGATGCCCTCAGCCTTGCTCGTCAAATTTCCCAAACGCTGGAATCTGAAGCGCAACTATGGCTAATTGATTACTTGCAGCAGATTTGGTGGCACCAGATGACAAATAATCTGCGATCGCAGACTCAATCTGCTTTATCGCCACTCCAACATTTAGAGCAAGCCCGTACTTATTTAAGGCGGAATGTTCAACCCAGGCTCGTGTGGGAAGTCACTTTAATGGCAAGAGTGGGCACCTGAAAAATTGCTGCCGACGAGCAACCCATCTCAGTAAAATAGAGAGATTCTTTCTGAAAAACAACCCATTTGTAAATTGCTATGACAGCAGATTCAGGCAACCCTGATTCAGTCCAAGACTTTCAAGCCGCAAAAAATGCCTTTGACCGGGGAAACTACCGCGAGGCGGCAGCCGGTTTTGAGCAGACGTTAGCGCTGGCAAATCCCAATTCTATTTTGGGCGGCGAGGTGCAGATGTGGCTGGTGACTGCATATCAAGCAAAAGGGCAAATGAACGACGCGATCGCCCTATGCAAAAAGTTGACCCATCATCCCGATTTGAAAACTTGTAAGGAAGCAAAACGCATTCTTTACATTTTGGAAGCGCCTAAGCTGAAAGCGCGACCAGAATGGCTGACTCAAATTCCAGATTTGACTCAACTATCGGAAGGTGAAACCCGCGATCGCCCTAGGGATCGTTTCACGAATCGCATCGCCAATGGCACAGCATTTTCAGCAAAACAGCTAGAGTCTAAACCTAAGCTCATAGATGAGCCTGTAGACAGCAGCCAGGTCAATACAAAAGATAACCAATTTGTTTGGGTCGCGCTGATAGCCGTTTTAATTGGGTTAGGGAGTCTGTTGTGGATGGGATGGAGTGCCTAAGCATTCAACTTTTTGGGTTCAGGGTAAAATACGCCGAAGTGGGCGATCTCACCGCAGCAATCAGCAACAAGAGCAGGAACAGGAGAAATTCCCATGCAAATCAAAAAATGGCTAAATTCTTTCTCATTTCTGGTGCCAAGCATGGGAACCGCGATTTGTGAAACATTAGCGAAGCTTTGCACAAAACTCCCTGCGGGAATCGCCGCAACCTTCGCCACCATTCGGACTAGCTGCCTATTGTTGATTCTCTCGGTCTCGCTGTCTGGCTGCATTGACTACGATCTAGCAATTCACTATCGCAGCCCCAATCGGGGAGAATTTGTCCAGCACATTCAACTCAGCGAACGGCTGAAAACCTTCAACAGTGAAGTACAGCAACGCTGGATTGAAGCTATTGAGCGAACGACCCAAAAGTTGGGAGGCAGGCTACAGCGTAACCCCACTGGGCTTATGGTTACGATTCCTTTTATCAGCAGTGCTGATTTGGAGAAGAAGTTTAATCAGTTTTACAGCAGATTGAGTCAGTCTGCATTGGTAGAAACCGACAGCGGCATTCCTTCTGTGACTGGGCATTTAGTCATTCAACACAGTAATTTCCTTTTAATGGAGCGCAATCGGTTACGATACGAAGTTGATTTGCGATCGCTCGGTGTCCGTTCCACAGCGGGTGATGTTTTGCTCAGCCCCACGTCCTTGATTAACCTCGAATTTAAACTAGACACACCCTGGGGATCTCGAACGAACGCCAATTCTGAAACCCTAAAGCCGCGATCGCTCAAGGGCGGAAAGAGACTCATTTGGACGTTGATCCCCGGTGAAGAAAACTTGGTAGATACCATTTTCTGGATGCCCAACCCCATCGGTTTAGGCAGTGTTGCCATCCTACTTTTCGTGCTGTTAGGCAGGTTTCTCAAATATCCTCAACCATCCGAAATCCTTCATCCGCCTACTCAGCAAGCCTCCCTTTAGTCTGACTCCAGCTTTCCCTTGCCCTTTCACTCAGCGCTCCAATGCGACGTTTTCCTGACCTGCAACGCATTCTAATTTTAGGTTTGGCTGGTCCTATTGCGGCTCTCAACATTTGGCTAATCAGCCAAGTATTCCGCTACTTTGAAGGGCTGATTACGCTCCTAGTTGCTTCGGCAATCCTGGCGTTTTTGCTAAATTATCCCGTGCAGTTATTTCAGAGAACCCGCCTCTCGCGTAGCCAAGCAGTCACAATTGTTTTGTTTATGACAGTCACGGTTTTGGTGATTGCAGGCGTAACCTTGCTACCCGTAATTGTGGAGCAAACAACCCAGCTTTTAAATCGAATTCCAAATTGGCTGGAAGCGAGTGCCAAAAATTTGCAGGCGCTAGACCTGATGGCAAAAGAACGCAGTTTACCGTTAGATTTGCAAGGATTTAGTCAGCGGATTAACGACCAAATTCAAAGCCAGTTGAATCCATTAGCCCAACAGGCGGTGGGGTTGGCATTAGGAACGTTGAATTGGGCGCTGAGTAGCACTTTCGTTCTGGTTTTGGCGTTTTATATGCTGTTGGATGGCAATCGTCTTTGGCGAGGTGCAATCAATCGTTTGCCTAAGCAGTATGGGGTGGCGATCGGTGACTCGCTACAGAATAATTTTCATAATTTTTTTATTAGTCAAATCTTGCTGGCGGTGTTCATGATGATAGCGCTGCTGCCCATTTTTCTCGCCCTACAAGTGCCGTTCGCTTTGCTGTTTGTAGTGTTAATCGGGATTTCTGAAATTATTCCCTTAGTAGGTCCGGCGCTAGGAATTGGACTGGTGCTGCTGCTGTTATTGCTGCAAAACCCTTGGCTGATGGTTCAGGTGGCGATCGCTGCCACAATTTTGCAACAAGTGCGAGATAATGTCCTCGCCCCAAAACTCATGGGCGATTTTACAGGGCTAAGTCCCATCTGGATTTTCATCGCTCTACTGATCGGGCTACAAATTGCTGGTTTTTTGGGGATTGTCGTCGCCGTCCCGATCTCTGGCACCATCAAAGGCACTCTAGATGCCATTCATCAACCGTCAGCGCTGCCGTTGCAAGAGAAGGGAGAATAGGGGTCGGGTGTCGGGTGTCAGGGTCGGGTATCAGGGGTCGGGTATCAGGG
>CASBQE010000079.1 GCA_949127665.1 Synechococcales cyanobacterium PMM_0083 | reverse complement strand
TCTTCAGGATATTGATCAAACGACAACTTTTTTAGGTAAAACACTTTCCAGCCCATTGCTAGTTTCCTCTATGACGGGCGGCACGGATTTAGCAAAGACCATTAACTTTCGATTAGCCGCCGTTGCACAGCGCTATGGATTGGCGATGGGAGTGGGTTCTCAGCGGGTGGCGGTAGAAAATCCAGACCTAGCATCCACGTTTGAAGTGCGATCGCAGGCTCCCGATATTTTGCTGTTTGCCAACTTAGGCGCGGTGCAACTGAACTATCGCTATGGGCTGGATGAATGCCTCAAAGTAGTGGATTTGTTAGAAGCGGACGCGCTGATTTTGCACCTGAACCCAGTGCAGGAATGTGTGCAGACGAAGGGCGACACTAATTTTCGCGGATTGCTCGACCAGATCGCAACCCTGTGTGCGAAGTTGCCTGTTCCGGTGATTGCAAAAGAGGTGGGCAATGGAATTTCGGCGATCATGGCACAAAAATTGATTGCGGCTGGAGTGAGCGCGATCGATGTGGCAGGCGCAGGTGGCACTTCTTGGGCAAAGGTAGAAAGCGAACGGGCACAAGATGCCAGGCAGCGGCGGTTGGGCATGACCTTTGCCGATTGGGGCATTCCCACCGCAGAGTGCATTACCTCAATTCGGGCAGTTGCGCCAACTATCCCGCTGATTGCTTCTGGTGGGCTGCGAAATGGGCTGGATGCAGCAAAAGCGATCGCCCTCGGTGCTGATCTTGCGGGGTTGGCAATGCCGTTCTTGCAGGCGGCAAATGAGTCTGAAGCGGCAGTCAGTGAACTAGTAGAAATTTTGCAGGCAGAGATTGCAATTGCAATGTTATGTACCGGAAGCGCCACTCTAGCAGACTTAAAATCTGCCTCATTGCAGAGGCAAGAGTGATGCTATTACGACAAAACTAGAAGGTATCCACACCAGATCTTTCAAATCGATTCTGGCAAGATCAATAGTGTAGTCAAAGGTTAAGCAAATGAATTTTTCAATTGAGTCTTTGTATAAGTGGTATCGCGATGTGATTCGCAACCCAAAATATCGCTGGTGGGTGATTGGCGGATCGCTGTTATATTTGATCAGCCCACTCGATATTTCACCCGATGTTTTTCCAATCATCGGCTGGATCGATGATGGTGTCATTGCGGGTCTTCTAGTAGCCGAACTTTCTCAAGTATTACTAACTCGTCTAAAGGGTAAGAAAGATACTACGCCAGTTGATGCAGAAGTTGCTGCAAACGCGACAGCGGCTGAAGGCACATTTGTCGATGTCAATGCCGTAGCGATGAAGTAAGCGATGCGATCGCGGTTTAGACTACTTTTAATGCGCTTTAATAAATGCCCTAGATGTGAGCGTCTAAGGCATTTGTTTTAGAAACCAGTGCTGCTATATAGCTTGAGATGAGCGCGATCGCTACGGGCTTTTCTGGCTTGAAACTTGGCTCTTCGCTCTCGAATGGCATGGGCTTGACGCATCAGCGGGGGGATGTAGCCGTCTAAAAGAAGCTCTGGCTCTGGCTTGACATGGAGACCTGCCGAGACATCGTTCATACAGGTGCGTAGGCTATCCCAATCTTGCTCTAACTGCAATGCTTTCATCACATCGGTTGCAGAGTGATATCGTTCTTGAGCAGAAATCTTTAGCATTCTGCCTAGCACTCGCGCCAAGTGATCGCTTACGTCGGCATAATCTCGCCACCGTACTTCTCCGGTGATGAATTCAAAGTCAAAATCTAAAGGTGATTTGCCAGACAGCAGATATAAACAGGTGATTCCTACGGCATAGAGATCGCTGGAATAGATCGGACGAGAGGCTAGTTGTTCTGGGGGTGCAAACCCAACGGTGCCAACAAACTGAGTGGTCGAATGACGAATACCCGATTCGTCAGCCTGAGCAATCTGCTCTTTGACTGCGCCAAAATCAATTAACACCAGCCTGCCGTCATCTTTACAGCGAATCAGGTTAGGCGGCTTGATATCACGATGAATCACATGGTTGTCGTGAATGTATTGCAGCAACGGTAAAAGCTCACGCAAAAACTGTTTGACGGCAGTTTCAGTAAAACATCCCGATCGCCTTACTTCTTTGGCTAAGGTGTTGCCACGAATGAATTCTTGAACCAAGTAAAATTCGCCCTCTGCTTCAAAATAGTCTAGCAAGAGCGGAATTTGAGCATGACTGCCAAGATTGGCAAGGGTTTTGGCTTCTTGGCGAAATCGCTGACGGGCGCGCTGCAAAGCAGCAGGATCGCTGACTTTTGGGCAAAGCTGCTTGATCACACACAGTGGTTCTCCAGGAAGCGCCACATCTCGCGCTAGAAAAGTGACCCCAAAACCACCGCGTCCCAAGATTTTGAGAACCTCATAGCGATCGCGAAACCGTTGCTTTGTGCCGCACAATCTACCCAAGGGAGTCTGACGCAGGACATTTGCACGAAAATTGGTCAAATCAGCAAGCGAAAATTCCATTGGATAGCCGAAACCCGATTTGAGATTTCATCTCTAGTCTATGAATAAACCGGAGGTTCTGGGGTAAATCTTCACTGTTTAAAGTCCGTTTCAATCGTCTAAGTAATTACTGACAAGGACGATGGGAAGGCTGTGATGGATGAAAAGGAGACTGACGGTTTCCTAAGTGTTAAATTAGAAATGGATGTACTAACCGCTCTTGGCACGCCTCGTCTGATTAGTCCTATGGCAAAGCGCCCGAATTTTAGAACTGTGACCCATGCCAGCGCCTCTATTCCTCAGGTGTTTGATCAACGTCAGGAAAAGCGCTTTCAGCCATTACTAAATTTGAATGATCGCTTGAAGCATCACCCAATAATATTTTGGGGCATTATCTGGGTGTCCATTGCATTACCCTCTGCTTTTGCAATTGGTAGTTTAACCAATCCAAATGCAGCACCAGATGCTGGGGAGCCGCAAACGGTGGCGGCGATCGCCCAAAATTCAGAAACCAAACAGGCTCAGCTATTGCCCAAACCAGCGCCCGATTCAGGACAACTGCCGCTGTGGGTGTTTGGCGCGATCGCGCTTGGATGTACTGCAAGCTGCTTAATACTAGCGGGTCACATTAAGCCAGTAGAGATGCAAACCGCTGAAGTTGACTGTGAGGGTGATTTTGAAGCAACCCCGGCAACCGTGCAGCCATTAGAGACGCGATCGCAGAGCCAACTAAATTCCCTTAAACAACCTTTAAAACGGCTCAAACCCTATGAGCCGACTGAAGCGTTGCCTTTTATGCAAAAAGATTTTGTTCAGGTGGCGCGATCTCAACCGATGCAACCGCTGGCTGTGGAATGGGTCACTTCAACCCAGCTTCTCGATCCCTATCTTTCTGCAGGCGACCTAGCAGAGCCAATTCTGGTGACTGTGACTCCTGCTGAAGCTGAGCCGCTTGACTGGGGTGAAGCACGGCTAGCCGATGCCATGGATCTACGGCGGCGATATCCGCTTCATGTGGCTGCTAATAACAATTCCCAATCTTGAATAGTTTTTTCGGACCACATCCAGTTGAGCCGCAGCGCTGCGGGGGTAAAGTTCACCGGGTCAGCGATCGCAATTTTCTGCCGTAGTTTCATGGCAACGCTGCGGGCAGCGGCTTGCTTCTCTGGTGATTGCTGATCTGCCAGTTTGAGCGATGCCAGCGCTAAACCCGCATAGGATTGCAAAATTTCCCGATTAGGAGCCGGATTCACGGCGGCAGTCGCGCTTACAGAAATCGGGTTTTCTCCAGATAAAATTAGCGCTTGTGACCAAGCTTGTTCGGCTAAAACAAAGTTACCCTCAGCATAGTAGGCAAATCCTAGGGCATTTTGGTAGCGAGGATTGGGTTGAACTTTTAATCCAGCATCCCAAAATCGACGCGCTTTTTCGATGCTATGGGTGCGATCGCCGCCTGCTAGCCACTGTTCCCACGCCAATCTACCTTGGAGAAAATTGAGGGTTGGATTGGCTGCATCTTTTCTTGAAACTGCATTGAGAGAGGCTTCTGCTTCTTTAAGCGATCGCCGATCTAGAAGGACTTCGATCGCAGATTGTGCCAAATCGATATTGCCTTGACTGATCTGATCAGTGGCTAAAGTGACTAAAGCCGGAGAACTGGTTTGACTCAAATTATTTTCATTGCCCGATTGATTGGGGCGTGGAGCAATACCAGTGGGTAGAGGAATACTGGGAATTGCATCTAAAATTTGGGCATGAAACGCCCAACCGCTGAGTAATGCGGATAGAGCAAAAATACCGGAGCCAAGCCAAAATAGCGATCGCTTGGGTTTGGCTGGTGAGGACTCTTTTGCGCCAGTGTCAGTCTTTGGGCAACCAGGCGCAACGATAGCCGATTTTACTGGCAAAGGTACTGACAATGTTGCTGGCAGCGATGAAGACAGGCTGGGACGATACAACAACGCTTTCAGATTATTGCTGGCATCGGTATAGTGTGGATCTAGCTCGACCGCATCGGTATAGGCTTGCACAGCCTCACTCAGGTTGCCCTGCTGATACAGCGCCAACCCTAGCCGATTGTGGGCAAGCGGCGAACTGGGATTGAGTTGCAGTGCTTGCTGATAAGCCGCGATCGCCTCGGCTAAATAGCCTTGCTGATAAAGCGCCCACCCTAAATTGATATACGCCTCAGCCCTCGTTGGGTTTAACTGGACGGCTTGGCTTGCGATCGCGATCGCCTCAGTCAAAGTGCCCATCCCAGCTAGAACGGTTTCCAGTTCAGAATAGACTTTTACATCCACAGGTTGGGCGATCGTTGCGGTAGCAGTCCGAGCAGAAAAGGAGGCAAATGCTCGATTAGAGTAGCCACCCGATTCGCCAGCAGGGGGAGTGGAGGGATAATCTGGCATCCAATAATAATCTTCTAGCCTTGTGTCTGCGTCGCCATCAGAAAGCAAATCTTCGCCAGGAACAGCAGGCAGTAAGGGTTCTTCTGGTTCTAGCACCGTTGGGCTATCAGAAACATCATCCATCCAACGAGATGTTGGATCTTGGTGTTCAATCTGCTTCACTTCCTTGGCTTTTTCTAAAGCATTTACCAGTTTAATGACATCGTCTTCTTCAACCGAAAACTCTAGGTCTTCAAATTCCAGTTCATCAAAATCTAGTAAGTAATCTGCTTGGCTGATCTCACCGTGCCCCTGAGAGGAAGGAAGTGGAGTTGAAGTACCAAAAGGATTTTCTACTGGCTGCGATCGCCCTGGAATAATCAGCGGTGACAATTGAGACATTTCTGCATCACTGCCGTCATATAATCCACCGGCTGGGGCATCCAAAGACATGCCGTGGTTCACCGCAGTGGCTGGAATGGGTTGGAGATAACCATCAAATTTAGGATGCAAATATAAGATTGGCAGCGCCCAATAAAGCTGATCTGAGCCATAGGAAGAAATTAAACCTTGGCGCGATCGGCTCAAGCTGAGATCCACCGGATATCCTTGCTTCAAGTTGCGGTAAAATAGCCGACTCAGATTCAGCGCCACCTCATCGGGAATGCGCTCTGCCATGACCAAAACTGCTGGAATTCCTCGTTTAACCAGCGCCTCAGCCAGATTGCCTTCCGCCTCACTGCTCGATTCTGCCGTTGCTGAATACCCGCCGCGACACGAATTAAATACCGCCATGCGAATGCCGTTGTTGACCAGCAGCCCTGCCAAATCATCGCCACTCAGCGCCTCACTTAATCCGGTGCGGTGGTTGACTAAGTAGATATTGCCACCCGCAGCGCTGAGGTTGCTGTGTCCCGCATAATGCAAGACGTGGTAGTGATTATGTTCTAGGGCTTGGGTCAGTTGCTCTCGTCCGGGCTGCTCCAAAATGGTCAGTTCAATGCTGGGATGGCTGTTACCGCTGGAAGATGCTTGCAGTTCTTGTTTTAGCTGTTCTGCTTCTTGCCTCAGAGCCAGTGCATCTTGATCGGCTGGAACCGCCAAGACCATGAGAATTTTGAGGGTGTGAGGCTGGCTGGCAACGTTTTTTGGATCAGAAAGGTGAGATTTAACAATCGAGAAGCTGGAGTGATAACGGGAGAAAACCACATCGGTGCCCGTTGCTAAGGGGCGATCGCCGGCATATAGCACTTCCCACGGCAACCGATGCAGCCGAGTTCCTTTCAAACCCAGCCGAAAACGCAGCCGTTCTCGACGATGTTGGGCAATGCCTTGAGCAGTCATCCAGCTATCTCGAATGGTGCCTTGAAACACTGCACTGTAGAGCCGCTGTCCAAAGGTGGCTAGATTGGCATCAAGAGTTTTATCTATCGGCGATCGCAGGGATGCAGGATTAAACCCAGACGATATATTTCGGTTCCGCAACAAGCCAAGTAGAGGATCATCCATTAAGATGCTAGCTTCACTTAACCAATCCTCAACCGACCAAATGACTTGTTCTTCTGCCAACGGCACACCGGGCGCAACGTCTTCGGTTCGCACCAAATATTCATTTTCTCGAATTGGCGTGACAGAAAGGTGAAATTCCTGGGTCACAACTATCCTCCCAGAAGACTATAAGCGTTGTTGCATGAGTGAGTGCGATCGCGTCCATCTTTAGTAAACAACTACTGAGCGCATTCATCAGGCAGAAACGAAATTTGAACCAACTCTTTACAGATTTTCACACCCAATACATCGACTTTAAAGATGCCGATTTAGATAATCAAAAAAATATTTATTAGCTGAAAAGCTCTAACTAACAATATCTTGAACTTTCCCTACTGTGGCTTATAAAGAGGTCATTTAACAAACGTTGAGACTTTATTATGAAGTCTCTATAAAGTTCAATCACTGTTGTGTCACTTTGCTAAGGATCGTGGATTTAATAACTCCGGCAATTTACCCTGCACGGGCGAAGCATTCGGTAAATGACTTTGACTAAGTTGCAAGGCTTTTGCCCGAATGCTTCGCCCCTACCAAATCCCTGTCTTATTTAATTCTCATTGCTAAGTGTGATCTCCCAGAGGTCGTTTAGCGAACTACTGCGATCGCCCTCAAAAATTCCCATCCATTTCCCATACTCTAGAAACTTTCAAACAAACTATCCGGACTGCCCCCCTGTTGCCAGGAATGATGGATTGGTAGATGCACCCTGATTTAGCACCCTGACCCCGCAACGGGTTGGGGGCTTTTTTTTCAGTGCGCTCAACAGCTAGCCAAAAAAACTTATTCGGTATTATCACCTTGGCTGGGATAAGCCAGGTCACTACTTGAATATCGTGACTGACAGCGCCATGCAGCCCTTGTCAGAAGACCGCTATGACTCCTACTTCTCCAATGATCCCAAGCGAATTCCAAAACCAGGATGGATGAAAATTGCAAAATATCTGAAGTGCGCCTACTCAAACCCGATGGCGCTATTCCACTTTGGGGATACGAATTTGTGGCATTGTGCATCACTGCACCAGAAACCGCGATTCCTGAACCGCTTTCTACGGAAATCGTTGCCTAAAGAACATCTCCACAAAAAAGCCCTCCCAGATCGCTCTGAGAAGGCTTTTTAATGTCTTCGTCTAAAGTCCAACCGTTTCAGCAACCGTTTCAGCATACTCAGCAGAAAAAATCCGATCGTCTGCTGCCTCGCCATTGCGATCGACTGCAACGCAGACAGTTTGTCCGCCGTCTCCCGCTTGTCCAACTTCGATGCAAGCTGCCCAGATGGGTCTGACAGAAGAGTAGTTAGAGCGAAATTTTGTTGTCAGATTGTAGCAATCCAAAAAGTCTGAGACATAACGAGAGTCGCCCGCCAGAACCACACCTTTGTAGTAATACGAGGCTTTAGCGTTGCCCATCAGCACTGCCTTTGGCAGCTTCCAAGGATCTGCAACTTTGGGCACAGAGGCAGCACAGCGAGGGGGTTCAGGCTGGCTGTTGGTTTGTTGGGTTTCCGCAGGAGCCGGAGCGCTAAAGCCACTAGAGCCGCCGGGTAGACTCTCACAAGCAACCCCATCTTTATTCCGATCTAAGTTCCCACCGCCGTTGCGGTTGAAATATGCCTGAGCTTCTTGCTGGGTCGAAAAATCTTTGCAGCTTGCAGCCTGAGCGGGTGCAGGCAACACCAGGGCTGGCAATAGGAATATGCCGAAAAGAAGTTTTTTCATTTCAACCCCATGTGCATTTTGCTAGCGATCGCGCCATTTTGAACCGAGAATGACGCGCTAGATCCATCTGGATTGGCAATGATATAGCCGGTTGTGGTGATGGTGGTTCCCATCATTTCCATGCTGTTTTCGCTCGTTTCCTTCGCCTTGAACCCCGTCGCCTTCTCAGATTGTGCCACGGTCATACCTGTTTTGATTTTGGCGTAATCTTTGAGCGTGAACATTTTCTCAGCTTGAGGCTTGGCAGCCACAGCAGAGCCGGAATTGGTTGAGGCGCTAGGAGAACCGCAGGCGGCTAGACCCAATAGAGCAATAGAGATGATTAATTTTTTCATGGTGATGTAAATGTGAACCTCTTCAGAGTGCCCAAAACAAAAGCCAAAGCACGATCAGATTGCATCTATTATTAGCTAGGTTTATAAGTGGATAGTAGTCAGCGAATGTGACGTAGGAGTAACCCACTGATGAACCGAGCCGTGATTAAATTTTCTTCGGAAGACTGCGGAATTTGCCATAAGATGGCGTTCTATGATCAAAAAGTGGCAGAGGAACTGGGGTTGCAGTTTATTGACTGCAAAATGCAAGATCTTGCCACTTATCGTAAATACCGCAAGATTTTGTTAACTCAATATCCAGACAAAGCCGAAATGGGCTGGCCCACCTACCTGATTTGCGACTCGCCAGAATCTGAAGAATTCAAAATTCTGGGAGAAGTAAAAGGCGGACATCCCAAAGGAGAGTTTAGAAACCGTTTACAGGAAGTGTTGGCAGAAACGAATTAGGGTGCAGGGTCAGGGTTTCAGGTTTCGGGGTTCGGCACTCCGCACTCAATTTAAGGGTACTAATCCGGTTTGGCGAAGTAGGGTTTGACCCTCACGAGTTTTGAGCATTTCGGCAAACTTTTCGCCGATCGCAGGTTGATCGTTGCGACGAGAATACACGATCGCAATTGGATATGCCAGGGGATAGCGTCCGCTTTTGATCAACTCCACACTCGGCTGGTAGCTACCTTTTTTGTCACAGAGGTCAGTGGTGGGGTCGATCGCCCGGTTATCATCCAGCACAACTGCCTGCACGGCTTTGTTTTCCGAGGTTTGCACGGCTAAAGGATAGACGGAACATTGCCCAATTATCTTGCTGAGGGAGCTAAATCCAATGCCGCCGATTTGCCGTGATTCAAAATCTCGAAGGATGGTGCGAAATAGCTCTAAGTCGGGTAAGGATTTGACCTGAGCTTGACGGCTGCCACTCCCACTGGAAAGCGGTTTCAATACCCGTTGATTAAATACACCCATTGCCTCTTGGTTCATAGGTTGATACAGACTTACAGGCAGCACCGAGGCTCCCAGTTCTTGCCAGTTTGTGATTCTGCCGCTGTAGAGTTGTTGTAATTGTTCTATGCTGATTTTGCCCCGAAGGTCTTTGGGCAGGCTATTGTTGCGGTTGGAGTAGCTGAAGGCAACCACAAACGCCAATCCATCGTGGGCGATCGCGGTCGCTTTTAGGGTATCGGGTAGGGGAGCAATCAACGGCACCACAGCAAAGGCGGCTTTACCCGACTGGACTTGGGCGATCGCGGCTTCTGGCGATGCCACAGGTTGATATTGAAGCTGCAATTTAGGCTGTGCTGCTTGCAGGCGTTGTTCTAGGGTTTCGCCTTTTTGGATCAGATCGGGCTGTTGCAGCACATAGCTCCAAATGCCGTCGGCTGTTGCCGTATAGGTGAATTTGCCAGCAGGAATGCCGCCCACATCTTTTAGGTTTGCCAGTTGGGGCGCAAGAGCAGGGCTAGGGTTGGGTTTGGGCAGCAATAGCCAGATCAACCAAGCCAACATGCCTAATCCTAACACACTCAGCAGCCCAATTAACCAGAGTGGAGTTTTTTGCTTGGGGGTCGGTTCTGCGATCGCTGCTCCATTGGATAGCGGCGTAATTATTATTTGGGGCGATCGCGCAAGTTCCCGTCGCGCCACTTCTGCGCTTTCAAACGGCACATCCAACCCCATCAACCGCAAAATGAAACCTTTCAAAAAAGGATCTGCCGTCTGCCAATGTTCGCGATTTCTTGGATCAAGCAGTTGTCCTGTGTCTGTTCTTGTTCTACCCGCTAATAAATAAAAGGCAACATAGCCCAAATCTACCAGGTCTTGAGCGGTAGAAGCTGGGGGAACATTCAGCATTACGGGGTCAAACAATTGCTCCCAGAGTGCCAAATCACAGAGATAAATGAAACAAGCCGCATCCAACAGGCGACTAGCCTGATTGCTTCTAGCCTGATTGCTGCTGGAAAGAGTGCCGCTGGAAAGGGTGCTATTTGAGAGGCTGCCATTCTGAATGCCGTCATTTTGCAGGTTGGCGCTTTGCAGGCTAACATCTAGCTCATTTTCACTGCCAATCAGCAGACTATGGAGGCTAAGGTTGCCATGAGCAATCCCCGTTTGGGTTTGACCAGAGGGCAACCGAAACTTTTGATCATGCAAAAACTCTAAGGTTTGCAACACTTGATTTAAGAGCCATCGCACTTCTGCATTAGTCAGCGATCCCTGGCTGAAGTAGCGGCTAAGGGTGGGATAAGCGGCTCGCTCATCTAGGATCAAATAACATCGCTCTTGCAAATCATCCGCGATCGCATCGAGCGGCTGCACCAAACGAAAATCCTGGATTCTGCCATCTGCCAAGCTCAACCCTGCCAGATTTTTGAACGCTGTTTTCTGTTGTCGGCTTGCCGCCGGATTGAAATAGGGCTGAGGCAGGAGATATTCCTTAACCACCACAGGCTGATTGCTGCCGAGTTGAATTGCCGTATACAGCCGTCCATTTCCCTGCCGTCCTAGCCATCGCTCAATTTGATAGCCCCCTTGTTGCCCCCGCAGTTCTGCCTTATCGGGCAATAGGGTAGGAAAATCGCACACCGGGCAGGCGTTAATCCGCGTTCCTTCTGGGGTGGTGGGTTGACAGAGATTGCAGCTAAGTGGGTCGCCCTGTTGACAGGAATAGCGCTGGTAGGTTAAGCCAACGATTGGCGTGGTGAAAGCAGGCAATTCGACCGTGGGCGCGATCGCGGTTGGCGGATAAAGCTCTTGCTGCACTTCCTTCACTACAGGCTGTATCCACTGCCATTGAGAGAGTAGCTGCATTCGTTTTTGCCGCACATCAGGCGGATAGCGCATCAAAAATGTGACATAGCGCTTAACACACGCTTTTGCAGCCGTCCGTGGAACCTGGTTTAGTGCCATTTATCGCCTTCTAGACAACATTCACTTAGCATCCCATATCGATGCCAATGCCAAAAGCTCATCCATTCGACTGGCAGGAAAAGCTTTTGGCTACATCGGGTTCTCAATCCTTTAGCTTTTTAGAGCCGATTTTTCGGGCGCAAGAGCAATGTGATCAATGTATCCACTCAGAACTGCCCAATTTCGCCTTGAGCCAGGGCGGTGATTTGGTCGTTGGACTGGTTGAGATGGTCGGCGGCTTGGGCGATCGTCCAGTTCTGGTGACGAATATGAGTTTGCAGCGCCAGCATGAGTTTGACGCGAATCAGTAAATTCTCGGCTTCTTGGGCTGAGAAACCAAGGTCGAGAAAGATATTATCGGTAGCTTGGGTAATCATCGTTTCGGTCATGGTTCAGCATTCTTTTCTAAACAAAACTCTAGCGAAGGACGCGATCGAGTTTCGAGCTATTCAATCTGGAAACAAAATTACAAATCCCTCTTGAGTGAAATGGCGGTCGTGGGTTAAAACTTCAGTGATTTCTAACTCGTGCATCGTGTTCATTGAAATGCAATCGGTAAGGCTGTAGCCCTTATCAGGGCGATTTTCATACAGGGCAAATCCTGTTAGAAAGGATTCGCGGGTTTGTTGAATCACTTGAATTCTTGGATTGCTCATAATGCTCTTAATCGTTTCTACGGCACGTCGTCGCATTAGAATTCCACAAGTTGAATAGAATGCCAACACTTCAGTTAGCACCTCATCAGTTGTGACAATTTGAGCTTGATCTAAAGTTGCGGCAATGGCTTTGACCAATGGGTGCCAGTTGTCGCCGGGATTGATTGAGGCAATCCAGTAAAATGCGTCCGCAAAAACCGTTCTCATGGTTGCCGCTTAGGAATGCCATAAATGTAATGGTCGTGTTGTTCTGCACCATCGGTAGGCAGTTGAGCAATCTCTTCTGCCGTCATGTCTGCGGTAATTCGGTCAATCATTTCAAGTAGGGATTCGCTACTGTTTGAGCGATCTGCTAGTGGCATTGCGTCAATGCTG
>CASBQE010000078.1 GCA_949127665.1 Synechococcales cyanobacterium PMM_0083 | reverse complement strand
GTTGAACCGCGCGATCGCGAGAAGACTTGTGGACATTTCCTTCCATCCACGGGTTAATCACATAGTCCACGTCATAGTGGTCAGGGGCACACATCAAGATGCGGATTTCAGAAGTCATAGATTGAACCCTTTTAGGGAGAGCCGTAAACAACATAAAAGCTAATCGTCTATTTTATTACACCGTTTCACCTTGAGTCCTTCCTACATCACGTCGTTAAATCAGGAAGTCTTGACTTAGAACTACTTGACTCAAGCCGAGTAGTGCAAGATAGTTTATACGTACTAATCAACTTTACAATAATTTACATTTTTGAAAGCTTTTCATAGAAGCATTTCTAGGCAAAATTAGTATTTTTTGTATTAATAGATACTGCACAGAAGCAAAAATGACTAATTGCAATGCTGACCGTGTAAACCACAGTATTGGAGAGACGAAACGTGAAAGTCAGGGAAATGATCAAGCTGTTAGAGTCAGATGGTTGGTATTTAGCCCGGACGAAAGGCAGTCATCGACAATATAATCATCCAAATAAGTTTGGAACTGTGACTGTTCCAGGAAAGTTGTCCAAAGACCTCGCTATCGGTACGCTTAAAAGTATCTTGCGACAAGCGCAACTGGATGATAATCCGTTGGAGGACATTAACTGATGCGATATGCAGTCATGATTGAAGCGGCAGAGGGTAACTACTCTGCCTATGTGCCTGATTTGCCAGGGTGTGTCGCGGTGGGAGACACGCTAGAGGATATTGAGCAAATGATTCGAGAAGCGATCGAGTTTCACCTAGAAGGAATGCGATTGAATGGAGAGCGAATTCCACAACCATCCAGCTTATGTCAGTATGTTGAGGTGCCAGAGGTTGCGTAATTTGCAGCTATTTTCTTCTCATCAAGATCTAAAATGACCGACTATCTTTATCACTATCCGCCGCTGTTGTCAGGCAAACTGGTCAAACGCTACAAACGTTTTTTTGCCGATGTGGAATTGGTTTCCGGTGAAGTGGTGACGGCACATTGCCCAAATACGGGACCGATGACGGGCGTTTCAACTCTGGGCGGTCCGGTGTATGTGTCTGAAACCGACAATCCTACCCGCAAACTGCGCTACACCCTGGAAATGATTGAGGTGTATGACAATCAGCCTACTTGGGTGGGTGTGAATACCAATTTGCCGAACCGGGTTACCCAATTGGCGTTAGTCAATAAGCTACTTCCTGAATTGGGCAGCTACAGCGAGATTAGGGGGGAAGTGCCCTATGGACAGGATAAAAAAAGCCGCATTGATTTTTTGCTGACGGGTGCGGACAAACCGATTTATGTTGAGGTGAAAAGCACCACTTGGGCGCAGGGCGAGTTGGTTTTATTTCCCGACACGGTGACGACTCGCGGACAAAAACACCTGAAGGAACTAATGGCGCTGCTGCCCGATGCCATTCCAGTGATGCTGTATTTTATTAATCGGGCAGATTGCCCCTATTTTGCCCCTGGCGATCGCGGTGATCCAACCTACGGCAAGCTGTTTCGAGAGGCGATCGCGTTGGGTGTAACAGTGCTGCCCTGCCGCTTTGAGGTGTCGCCCGTGGGCATTCGCTACCTGGGATTAGCAGAGTTGAAGCTCAGTTAGGGGAGAATTGCGATCAACTGACATATCCCCTGAGAGCAGTCTTTGCAATTATTTAGCGATCGCACAGGTTCCTCTTGCCCAGCCCCATTCTTCAGTTCCCACTGAGACTTGTGAACCCGGACGCACATTGCCTTTTCCTAAATCCACCAGGGAAATCGCAGTGGCTGCTTGGAATGCTCCCCGGTAGATAGGCTGTCCTTGGTCATTGTTGCGATCGAACGTCAGGGGCGAAACGTAGGTTGGTTGCCCTGATCGCGTCCAGGTAATTTGTGTAAAGCGACCATCCAGAAATTTTGCATCATAGTTCCAGCCGTTGTTTTTGCTTCCAGTACAGGAAAACGTTTGAATCGCATTTGACTGTGGAGTTGCAGTTGGCTGTGGAGTTGCATTTAACGGTTGAGTTGCAGTTGGTTGTTGAGTTGCAGTTGGCTGTGGAGTTGCAGTTGGCTGTGGAGCCACATTGGTCTGTGTCGGAGAGCAACCTGCACTAGCAACCATCAGGCTAATTCCAGTCAACCCAGCAGCGATTGTTTGGGTCATCTTGTTTGTCATCAATCGTTTCCCGAAGTAAGTTATTTTGAATCCAAAGTTAGTTCTTGCTGTGATTTAGATCAGGCAATCGGTGATGCAGCTTTCGTCTTTTTCAAGAAATTTTGCAGAGATAACTAAAATGATTTTGCTCATACATTAGAGCAAGAAAATATGAAACTAATAGGACGAGAAACACCGCCTTCTGCCACTTTCGTTTAAACCAGATTGTCCGGTTACTTTTACTCATCAACTGCTTTTACAACGAGAGGGCGATCGCGGATCACAAAAAAACGTGCCAAATTTGCAAGCTGGAGTACCATGCTTCAGAGGAGTGTTTCGGTTTCCAAAAGTGGCTTCTAGCAGCAACTCAAGAGTGCCGAAGGCTCTAGGGTTCCTAGACAGGCTTGGTGTGATTGCAATCTCAATTGAAAGCTTTTTATTGCTGTGATTAGAACTATTCGTGCGCTGATCCATCGTTTGAATGTGAGTAAAATGCTGCCAAACATCAGATTTTTGCTTCGACGAAAGCTGATGTTTGTCGGTTCTGCATTTCTTGCGATCGCCTTAGCCGTTGCCTTAGCATCTCCGTCCATCTACCCAGAAACAGCGCGGGCACTGGAAGTGAACTCTAGCCAAGTTGCGATGGGCACTTGGGTTGGGGCTTCCTTCCCCGTGGAAAACTTTCAAACCTACACGTCTCCGTTCGGGTTACGCCGATCGCCCGATGGCTCTTACACTCAGGAATATCATCGCGGATTGGATATGGCAGCACCTCAAGGGAGCTATATTCGCAACTGGTGGATGGGCAAAGTAGTAGAAGTATCCGATGATAGCGCCTGTGGAACCTCGGTGGTGGTGCAGTCTGGGCAGTGGGAACACATTTATTGCCACATGAGCGGACAGGTAGAGAAAGAAGCTGGCAAGCGCTACATGATCGATCGCATCGGCGCGGTTCAAATTTGGGAAGGACAAACGGTGCAGGCTGGAGTGCGGATTGGGCGGGTTGGCATGACCGGGCGCACCACTGGACCCCATCTGCATTGGGGATTGAAGTTTGCCGGAAAATGGGTCGATCCAGCATTGGTGCTGAGGGCGATGTATAGCGAACAGGATGGGCGATCGCTGTCGGCAGTGCCACAATAAGGGCGAAATTGGAGGGGCGAAGCATTCGGCAGTTTAGTCGTTAGCTGAGTCAGAAAATCCCCTGCCCAAATGCTTCGCCCGTACAGAGGTTTGGGAATTCCACATAATGCGTGGAGTAGTGTCGGATAATGAAAGAGCGATATTCACTCTAAACTTTTATGCAGACTACGGATCGACTAATTGACCATTCCCTTAGCCTGTTGCCCAATCGCAGTGCCTCCGTCAGCCGCACTACCGGAGAAACCGATGTCCAGGTGACGATCAACTTAGATGGCAGTGGGCAATGTGTTGCCAAGACGGGCATTCCTTTTTTGGATCATATGCTGCATCAAATTTCGTCCCACGGCTTGATTGACTTGGAAGTGAGGGCAACAGGGGACATCGAAATCGACGACCATCACACCAATGAGGATGTGGGGATTACCTTGGGGATGGCGCTGTTTAAGGCGTTGGGCGATCGCAAAGGCATTGTCCGTTTCGGTCACTTTGTGGCACCGTTGGATGAAGCCTTGGTGCAGGTTGCCTTAGATTTTTCGGGTCGTCCCCATCTCAGCTATGGCTTGCAGATTCCGACCCAGCGCGTGGGCACCTATGATACTCAACTGGTGCGCGAGTTTTTTGTGGCGATCGTCAACCATGCCCAAATCACCCTGCATATTCGCCAGCTAGACGGCATCAACTCCCACCATATTATTGAGGCGACGTTCAAAGCGTTTGCGCGATCGCTGCGGATGGCAACTGAAGTAGACTCTCGCCGCGCCAACACCATTCCTAGTTCTAAAGGGGTGCTTTAAACATTGGAAGCAAAAAAGTGGAATCGGCGATCTCCAGTGTTACCCATCGCTGACCATCATTTTAGATAGCCAAATTGAGGGGGCTAGCACTCATTTTTATCCGATCAATCGTGCGCCGCTGGATGAAACTTGGGTTGTAAATACCAGAGACAATGGGAAATTGAGCGCAGCAGCATTTTCTCTTTCGTCAGCCAAAACTGCCCCATTTCCCGCCAAACTGTCCAGTGCCAGAGACACCTATCCTGATGCAACAAGGTCAGCGTACACCGATTTAACAACCCCAAGACGAAGGCACAGCCGATCGCCAGCCCTGCAACCCGGAGTAAATAATTCTGGCTTACAGTTTGTAACACCTCATAGGCAACGGCTTTATGCTCAATTTCTTCCATCGCGTGCCATTCCAGCATTGCCTTGAGTGTGGGTTCTGCCGCTACCAACAAATCACTAGCGAGAACTACCTCAGACAGTAAGACCGTTAGATGCTCCATGCCTGCGATCGCTGCCAAATTCAACCGCCAATCTAGCCGTTGTAGCCTCGTTAGAATCCAATCTTCCATTCGTAAGCAAGCTTTTAGCTCATACCCTTGCTGTCGTAGCATTTTTCCAAATTGGGCATGTTGCTCTGCGTGTTGGGCTTCTTGCAGAATAAACCCGCGCACATTTTGCCGCAGCGGGTCAGCCGTAATGTGCTTGAGGCTAGATTTGACCTGTCTAACCATCCAATATTCCACAGCAGGCAAGGTTAAATGCAAACTATTAAATAAATGAGTTTTGAACGGACTGCCCTCCACCCAATGACGATCAACTGATGCTGGCAGATTAAACTGAATGGCTCGAACGGTGATCACTGGGCTTACCTTATGGTTGATGGCTCGTTTCTTTTGAGATAACACGATCGCTCGAATAATTACCATCACTCGTTAGAGTCACTACCCATATGGCAGCGTTGGTTTAGGAGTTAGTTAGGCAATGGGCAATCATGACAGCGATCGCATCTGTGACAGCAAAACATACCCCGTTCCCACCATCAT
>CASBQE010000077.1 GCA_949127665.1 Synechococcales cyanobacterium PMM_0083 | reverse complement strand
ATTTGCACACTGTTGCAGAGCTTGATTGAACGCCATCAGGGCTTCTCCATAGCGCTGCGACTTTTCTAAAGTGCGCCCTTTGTTAAACAAGGTTTGATAGGTCTCTGGTGCTGCCGTACCTTTTGGTTGAAAGGGCTAGGATTATTAGATAGGATGCCCCTATCGGCAAAACAGAGAGTATTGATTAAAGAGTTCAGAACGTTTTGGATGCTCTAACCCGACGCTTCAGCAGCAACGGTCATGGTGAATAACAACGGCGAGTAGGAGGGCGATACGTGCCCTGCACAAACAAGGTAAACGCAGTGACTCAGGCAGCATTTAGACCTCGATTGAGTTTTGAAGAGTATGTTGATTTTTGCGCTCAGACTCACGAGCGGTATGAATTGGTGCATGGGGAACTTAAGGAAATGACCCCTGCAACTTGGCAACACATTTTAATGGCTCAGTTTTTGGAGCAATCTTTTAACTCAGAAATTAAGCGCTTACAGTCTACCTGGATTGCCATTAGAGAGAGTGGGCAACGAACTGAGCAGGATAGTTCCCGTTTGCCGGATGTCAGTGTTATTTCATTTGAGGAGATTGCTAAATTTCTAAAACAGACTGCCATTCTTGATGTACCTGCTTTTTTGGTGGTTGAGATTGTATCTCCCAGTTCTGCTGTTGAAGACTACGGTGCAAAATTGGGAGAATACCAAACCATAAAAGTACCTGAATGTTGGATCGTTGATTATGAGGCTTTAGGCGCTGCCAAACATCTTGGTTTTCCAAAAATGCCTACAATCACCGTCAATCAATTGGCAGAAAACGGCATTTATGAAAGCCAGCAATTTCGAGGGAGCGATCGCATTCTCTCCAAAACCTTTCCAGAGTTGCAGTTAACCGCAGCAGAAATCTTTAGGATGGGGCGCTAGAGTGATTTCAACGTTGTCGAAAACAACAGCCATGATTCCTAAGAGACCTCCGAGTTTTTCAAAAACTCGGAGGTCTTCGATTTAAGGCAAGATAAGGAGAGGAAAACAGAAAATAGAGGCATTGGAGATTGTGCAGCAACCCATTCAGGTGATTGGCGGAGGATTGGCAGGAACCGAGGCAGCATGGCAGATTGCCCAGGCGGGTGTGCCCGTAATTTTGCACGAAATGCGCCCCCAGAGGCTGAGTCCGGCGCATCACTCTGAGCATTTGGCAGAGTTGGTTTGCAGTAATTCCTTTGGGGCACAGGCAAGCGATCGCGCTTCTGGATTGCTACATGAAGAACTACGTCGTCTCGGCTCCATCGTGATTTCCACCGCCGATAGTCACTCTGTTCCAGCGGGAGGAGCCTTAGCCGTCGATCGCGCCGTCTTTAGCCAAACCCTAACCGAGACTCTGGCAAATCATCCGTTGATTGAATTGCGTCGGGGCGAGGTTCACGCCATCCCGACGGATGGTATTGTTGTGCTGACGACAGGACCCTTGACCAGCCCCGATTTAGCGGCTGATTTGCATCGCTTCACTGGCATGGACTATATGAGTTTTTTTGATGCAGCCAGCCCAATTGTAGTCGGCGAATCGATTAACTATGATCTTGCCTTTCTCGCGTCTCGGTACGATCGCGGCGAAGCGGCATATCTCAACTGCCCCATGAACCGGGAGCAATATCTCCACTTTTGGCAAGAACTGGGTCAGGCAGAACAAGCAGAATTGAAAGACTTTGAGCGAGAAACTGCTAAGTTTTTTGAAGCCTGCCTGCCGATTGAAGAGATGGCGCGGCGCGGCGAAGACACCATGCGCTACGGACCACTTAAACCGGTGGGCTTGTTTGATCCCCGCTTGGGCGATTTTCGCGAACCTGATAACAAGGCGAAGCGTCCCTATGCTGTGGTGCAACTGCGCCAAGAAGACAAAGCGGGTCAACTGTGGAATATGGTGGGCTTCCAAACCAACTTGCGCTGGGGAGAACAAAAACGGGTATTTAAGCTAATCCCTGGTTTAGAAAATGCGGAATTTGTGCGGATGGGCGTGATGCACCGCAATACGTTTCTCAACGCGCCAGAATTACTGCACCCGACCCTACAATTTAAACAGCGTCCAACATTACTGGCAGCGGGACAGTTGGTGGGCACCGAAGGCTATACAGCGGCGACTGCTGGCGGCTGGCTGGCTGGGACTAACGCGGCAAGGGTGGCATTGGGGCAAACTCCTCTCGTGTTGCCGGGAACGACGATGATCGGAGCGTTATTTGAATTTATTAGTTCAGCATCGCCCAAACATTTTCAGCCGATGCCGCCAAATTTTGGCATTCTGCCTGCGCTACCCGATCGCATTCGCAATAAACAAGAGCGCTATGGCATCTATCGCGATCGCTCATTTACCGACCTAACCCGTTGGAGTCAACATCGAGCCGGGGAAGGCTTGGAAATGGCGATTTAAGACGGCAATCTGGCAAATCGCACAAAATCTATAATTCACTTTGCTTGCGCTGTGCCGTAAGCGTCCATCGTCGATACCGCTGTGGATGGACACAGCCTGTACTGTAAACAATCTCTAAGTTGCCGCCCGATACCATGCGAAGACAGCTTGGATGTTTGCCGAACTGCCAGTAAGCGAATGCAATGCCCCCGGCTAGAAGACTGATTCCTGTCGCGATCGCGGCAGATTTTACTGAAGGATTAAATCGCATAGTTGCAGCTTCTCAAACTCAGCCTTACTGTCATTACACAACGAATGCTTTAGATTTTAACGACTAAGCGGTGTGTCTTGCCTGGAGTTTACAAGGTTAGCGCCATCCCAATCTGCTTGCAGTAGGCTGGCTCCGGTTAAATTAGCCGCCTCTAAATCGGCAAATCGCAAGCTTGTGCGTTTTAGGGATGCGTTCTGAAGATTGGCTTCGGCGAGAATCGCACCACTCAAATCGGCTGATTCTAAATTGGCATCCGATAAATTAGCGTGGGTCAGGTTGGCAAGGCTGAGATCGGCGGATTGTAAGCTTACTTGAGTGAGGTTGGCTCCGTGCAAATTGGCTTCACTCAGATTAATCCGGTTTAGCTTTGCGTTCTGCAAGTTGGCATTTTGTAAGTTAGCTCTTGGCAAATGCCCGCCCTGCAAATCGCAGTTAGGGCAATGTCGAGTCACCAGCAGCCATGCCACTCGCACTTTCAGCGATCGCGCCATGCCAACAGCACCGAACCCCAGCAATAGCCCAACCGCCCCAAGCACAATGATTTTGCGTTTAGGCATTTCTTTTTTCTATGTGCTAATTTTCTGGGGCGCGTTTCGACTCCGCTCAACGCACCCACTGTGATCGCTTCTTTTTATTCGTCATTCAACCCTCGTCATATCTCCTACGGAGACGCTACGCGAACGCCATTTCCGTGTCGTTTTTGGTGCCACTTCCAGGCATGGGCAATAATTTGGTTCAGGTCGGCATATTTAGGATTCCAGCCTAGGATACTACGGGCGCGATCGCTGCTGCCGACTAAAGCGGGTGGATCACCAGCGCGACGGGGGCACTCGACCGCTTTAATCTCGCGATCGGTAATCTGGCGAGCCGTTTCAATCACCTCTTTGACGGAGAAACCGTTGCCATTGCCCAAGTTGAAAACCGTCGTTTCGCCACCTTTTAGCAAATACTTTAGCCCCAGCACATGCGCTGCTGCTAAATCGGTTACATGGATATAATCGCGAACACAGGTGCCATCGGGAGTTGGGTAATCGGTGCCAAAAATAGAAATAGACTCTCGTTTGCCCAAAGCGGTTAGCAACACAAGCGGAATCAGATGAGTTTCAGGAATGTGGTCTTCGCCCAATTGCCCTGCCGGATCAGCCCCCGCAGCGTTGAAATAGCGAAAACGAACCGATTTTAACTGATAGGCGCTGTCAAAATCTTTTAGCACTTGCTCAACCATCAGTTTGCTAACCCCGTAAGGGCTAATCGGATCTTGTGGGTGATCTTCTGGGATGGGAATGGTTTTAGGCACGCCGTAGGTTGCACAAGTGGAAGAAAACACAAACTTGTCGATGGAAGCCGCCATCATCGCTTCGAGTAGCGTTAGGGTGCCCACAAAGTTGTTGCGGTAGTACTTTGCTGGATCGGTGACCGATTCACCGACGTAAGCATAGGCGGCAAAATGCATCACAGCGGCAATATCATGAGTGGCGAACAGATTATCTAACAGAGGGCGATCGCAGGTATCGCCCACCACCAACTCCACCTTCAACACATCCTTTGCAATATCTTGATGTCCATAGACGAGATTATCTAGCACTACTACCTCATAGCCCGCCTGCTGTAAAGCAAGCACCGCATGGGAGCCAATGTAACCCGCTCCACCCGTTACCAAGATCGTTGGTTGCGACATATCTGTTTCTTCCTACTCTTGTTCATACCAGACTAGCCTTTCAGGGTTGGAATGCCAAAGTTCAAAGCAGGATCTTTATGCCGACAAATTCAAATACGCGATGTGAAACTTAACCAATTCCCCGCTTCTACGACGGGCGAAGGACTTCAATCCTGCTTCCAGGTGGAGAGCAAGATGAGGGCAAATTGACATACTGGGATGCACCGGATAGACGATCCATTGCCAATTTCCTATTTTGGGGCGGTCAAAAACTAATCATACGGCTGCCCATTCTTGCCTTTCACCTTGTAAGCTTGGTTAGTGAATACATCTGAGCAAACGCTATGATTTTTCCTGGTTCAGTGGTTCGAGTCATCAATACCCAAGATACTTACTATCAGTTTCAAGGGTTGGTTCAACGCATGAGCGACGGCAAAGTGCTGGTTCTGTTTGAGGGTGGCAATTGGGATAAAACCGTCACGTTTAAGCTTTCGGAACTTGAGGAAGTAGACCTGGCAGCCGCAAAGAAAAAGGGGAAATAACTCAGGTTTGATCTTTAGAGATTAAGCTATGAGTGAACGTAGTTTAGAAGTCAAAAAATTCCTGATTGCCTCATGCGTCTTCCTCTTCCTCAGTTTGCCGCCCAAAATCGTCAGCCGAATCATATTGCAGAAGTGATTGAAACTTCCACAGCAGAGTTTTTGGCACAGTGCTTAGATCCCGATGATCTTAGCTTTCCAGCGATGCCGCCGTTTGGCAGTTGGGTGAAATCGGCAGAAGAAGAGTCAGGCAACCAGGTTTACGCGATCGTCTACTATGCTTCCACCAGTCCGATAGATTCGGTGCATCGGGCGCGGGCATTGGGTTTGTCGCTGCAAGAACTGCGAGAACAACAGCCGCAAATTTTTGCCATGCTGAAGACAGAGTTTCGGGCGGCGATCGTTGGATTTGAACCATACTCCGCTAGAAATAATGGGGTCAAGCCAGACTCAACCTTGATTTATCAACATTTGCCGCCCCGCCCGCCTCAACTTCACCAGGCAGTCTATCAATGCGACACTGATGAAATTTTGCGGTTTACGGATCGGCTCGATTTTCTGCGAACCTTGCTGCAAATGAACGGCGTACCTGTGGATGCTTTGGTAGCTGCGATGCTGCGGGAAGTGTATGGGTTGCGGCGGGCAGACCGAGATTGGTTGGTGCAAGCGGGACGGATGTTGAGCCTTTATTTGAAAGATGATTACGATCGCCTCCGCACGATTTTAAGTCAGGTTCATATCTAAAATTCGCACTAAGATCGAACAGTATATCCAGCCTTACATCTTCGCGTGACATCAACCCAGAGTTTGCCTTTACTTCAAGATCCGGATCGCTTAGAGACTCGCCTGAAGGAGATTCCCCCAGAGCCGGGAGTCTACTACATGAAAGATGCCACCGATCAGGTGCTTTATATTGGCAAGTCGAAAAAGCTGCGATCGCGAGTGCGATCGTATTTTCGCGATGATCATCACCACAGTCCTCGGATTGCCATGATGGTGCGGCAAATCGCTGATATCGAGTTCATCGTCACCGATACTGAAGCTGAAGCCCTCGCCCTAGAAGCAAATTTGATCAAGCAGCACCAGCCCTACTACAACGTGCTGCTGAAGGATGACAAAAAATATCCCTGGCTGTGTATTACCTGGTCTGAACCCTATCCGCGAATTTTTATTACCCGCAAGCGCCAGTTGGGTAAAAAAGCCGATCGCTTTTATGGACCCTATGTGGATGTGGGCTTGTTGCGGAGTACGCTGCATTTGGTGAAGCGGGTGTTTCCCTTGCGGCAACGTCCCCAATCCCTGTTTAAGGATCGTCCTTGTCTCAACTATGACATTGGGCGCTGTCCGGGAGTGTGTCAGCAATTAATTTCCTCGGAAGACTATCACAAGATTGTTCGCAAAGTAGCGATGGTGTTTCAGGGAAGAATTGATGAACTGGTCGATATTTTGTCGATGCAGATGGGAAAAGCTGCCGACGAGTTGAATTTTGAAGTAGCAGCCCGGGTTCGCGATCAGATTGCTGGAGTGAAAACCCTAGGGGCAGATCAGAAAGTGGATCTGGCGGATGATACGGTATCGCGGGATGCGATCGCCCTCGCTGCCGATGAAAATCATGCTTGCATTCAGCTATTTCAAATTCGCACCGGGCGCTTGGTGGGTCGGTTGGGTTTCGTTGCTGATGCCCAATCGGGGACTCCGGGAGAAATTCTTCAGCGGGTTTTGGAAGAACATTATCAACACATCGACCCGATCGAAATTCCTGGCGAGATTTTAGTGCAGCATGAATTGCCGGAAGTCGAGATGTTGGCAGCGTTTCTCAGCACGGCGAAGGGACGAAAAGTCACGATCATTCATCCCCAACGGCAAACTAAGGCTGACCTGCTCGAAATGGTGGAACGCAATGCGGGCTTTGAGTTGGCACGGGCACAACGCTTTGCTGATCGCAACACCCAATCAATGCAAGATCTGGCAGAACTACTAGATATGCCAGATTTTCCTCGCCGGATCGAAGGCTACGACATTTCTCATATTCAAGGGTCGGATGCCGTTGCCTCGCAGGTGGTTTTCATTGATGGAATGCCTGCAAAGCAACATTATCGCCACTACAAGATTAAAAATCCTACGGTGACCAGTGGGCATTCAGACGACTTTGCATCAATGGCTGAGGTCATTACTCGGCGGTTTCGTAAGTATGCCGCGCTGAAAGAGCGGGGAGAACTGGTGAAAAGTGACGAGACTTCCGTACTCGATCGCCATGTGAGTGCTACTTCAGATTTTCCCGATTTGGTGATGATTGATGGCGGCAAAGGGCAGCTATCCGCTGTGGTCAAAGTTTTACGAGAGATGAACCTGCTGGAGGATGTGCGGGTAGTCAGCCTTGCCAAACAGCGGGAGGAGATTTTTTTGCCGGGTGAATCGGTGCCATTGTCAACAGAATCGGAACAGCCTGGAGTTCAACTTTTGCGCCGACTGCGAGATGAAGCACACCGATTTGCGGTTAGCTTCCATCGGCAAAAACGCACAGAACGAATGCGGCGATCGCGCTTGGATGAAATTCCGGGCTTGGGTTTCCATCGCCAAAAGCTGTTGCTCTCCACGTTTCGCTCGATCGACTACCTGCGTGAAGCCAGTGCTGAAAAAATTGCCACGGTTCCTGGGATTGGTCCCCGCTTAGCTCAGCAAATTTACACCTACTTTCATCCTGCTCACGATGATAGCCCGGTTGAAGAGTCTCCAGTACCCACACTTGAGCATCGCCTAGCTTCGGATACGGAAGAAAATACAGCGATTTTGTAGCGTAACCAAATAGTATTCTTCCTCGGCTTTGAGCAGATGGTTAGGGCGATCGCATTTATTAATTTTCTCGTAACCAGGTATCTAAATCAGTGGTTTCTCTAAAATCTAGTAATGCCTCTCCCAATGATTCTAGTTGGGTAATGGAGAGTGCGTCGATTTGCGACTGAAGGTTATTTGGCAGTTCTTCCAGTCGTCGGTTTAGGAGGCGGAGAATGAGCGATCGCGCTTCTCTCTGAGCACCCTGTTCAATCCCCTGTTCAATCCCCTGTTCAATTCCCTGTTCAATTCCCTGTTCAATTCCCTGTTCAATTCCCCGCTCAAACCCTAGTTGCTCAACACTTGTGATGTAAGGCATCCGGCGTTCCTCCTCGTAAACCTTCAACTCTTGCCAAAACTCGCACTCTAATCCTTTTGGTAAGATCATAACCCAATCTATAAACCGAAACAGGTTGATAATCTCCTGTCGTTCATAGCCCTGCTCGTATAATCGTCGAATTAAGCCTAGCTTTGATTCTTTCCGCCGCTTTGAATCTCGTTGCGTTTCCTGCGCCTTTAAATGCGCCATGACCACCACTGTAAATGGATTTTGGTTTTGCTCCAATACCTCCCACCGATCGCGATAATCCAGCAACTTCACCATCCCAAACCGAAACGTCAGTTCTGTGTCGGGATTGCCAAAGTGATAGTGATTCGGTCGCCACTTGGCATTACCATCACAAAGAATTGTCAAACTAGTCGCGTGGCTATGAAAGCGATCAAAAATCCGCAGGTGGTATACCAGCATCCGCTCTGCAAAGTTTACTTCTGGTTTAGCCTGTATCTCAATGTGGATCAGTAGCCACAATTCTTGCCCCTGCTTAAGCCACACTTTGACCAGTTGATCCGCATATCGTTTGCCAATTTCCGCGTCCGGGGCAATTTGCTGGAATTCCTTATCCAGAAATTCATGGGGACGGTTCCACTCGACCCGTGCGGCTGTGAGTGGAAAGAAGAAGGTGATTGCGTCCTCAAAATATTGGCGCAAAATATCCTTCCAAGGGGAGTCTTGGTCTAAGCGTGGCATGGACATTGCGATAAATAGTCCATCACAAAAGAGTAGTGCGATTGTACCGTTTAATTGGTACTACAGATTATGCTTAATTCGTGCGATCGCCCTTCCAATTCCCTCGTTTCCCGTCTCTTCTCTACTGTCGTAATAACTTGCGATCTAGCGATCTATTAGCAAGAGATTACTTGAGATCCAACAGCCCTGATTCCTTCAGCTTGGGGTTAAATCGAATCTCTTCTTGCACTCCGCGAGTCTTCAAAGTTTCCAGCACATTTGCTTCTACCCGTCGCGCTACTTGCTTCAAAACTTTGACTTGGGCAGCTTCATTGATGGCAGTCGCAAAATTTGCCTGCTCTTCAGCCGTCATGGTTTGCTTCACATCAATTGGCTGATTCCAGGCATCAGCATCAGCCCCATTGCCCAGTGGCGATGCGTTATTTTCGGTAATCCAAGCATCTCGAATACCTTCTAGGACAGTGCGACTGGGGCGATCGATGGTCTGCACTTTCAGCCAATAGCAAGACTGCGGTTGCCGCACGAGATGCTGCTTCAGGCTCAAGTAAATGTCTCGCGAATAGCCGATATATTGCAGAATTTGATCGGAGTTAAAAATGGCATAAACGCCAACTTTGCCCTGAAATTGGTCGGGCACTAAGCCACTATTCTGCAAAGCAGATCCCTCATAGGAATCGCTCAAATAGCTAACGAACTCTAAAGTACTCAAGGGCAAGATATCGACTTGAGAAGTAGTCATTGTGATAATTCAATCAACCTTTAAAAAGCAGCAAGGACGCATAAAATACGCCCTTGCGATCGCATAAAACCAACCAACCCGCCGCTTAAGGCGCGAGTGCGTTACCCCGAATTAGGCTACCGATTGTTTTTGCCGTAATTTTCAACTGCACCAAAGGATTCGCTGGAACGACTGTTTTGTAGAGGTAGCTATCAAAAGTGAGCTTTTGCACATCCATATCCGCGCACATTTCGACAAACGCCTCACGGGTCGCATCGGTGCGATAGAAAACGCGCTGAAGCAGATCTAGCACCAAGTAGGTAATGCCATATTGCTTATCCCACCGTTGAATATAGACCTTGAGGTCTTTCTCGGTAGGGGTACGAGTGCCTTGCTCCGAAAACTCGACGATCGCCTCAGCGCACATCCGCCCCGATTTTGCCGCAAAATAAATGCCTTCCCCAGACGATTTGGTTACAGTGCCAGCCGCATCGCCCACCAGCGCGACTCGACCGACCACCCGACGAGGTCTGGGATGTTCAGGAATGGGGTGTGCCTCCACCCGAATGATTTTGCCACCGCGCAACTTCTCGGCGGCTCGGTTGCGGATGCCCTTTTGCAGTTCTTTAATCCGAGATTGATTGGGCTTCATGGTGCCAGTTCCCACGGCAACATGGTCGTACTTGGGGAAGACCCAAGCGTAGAAGTCGGGGGAGACATCATCACCCACGTACATTTCTGCCAGGTCTTCGTAGTAAGCCATTTTGTCATCGGGAATGCGAATGCGTTCTTGAAAGGCGATCGCGTAGTTGTAATCTCCCGCATCAATCGCTTTGGCAACCCGCGAGTTTGCCCCATCTGCCCCGATCACCAAGTCCACTTTCAGTTTCTTGTGTTCCCCTTCCAAAGTGCCGTTGGAGTGGTCGGCATAGTGCAACACATAAGAGTCTTGATCAGTGCTAGGAATTTCTAGCTTGTGTAAAGTGCCATTAATCACCTTGGCACCCAACTTTTCAGCGCGATCGCGCAAAA
The DNA here is from genome assembly GCA_949127665.1 of Synechococcales cyanobacterium PMM_0083. Classification (GTDB taxonomy): domain Bacteria; phylum Cyanobacteriota; class Cyanobacteriia; order Leptolyngbyales; family Leptolyngbyaceae; genus ULC077BIN1. The sequence continues at coordinate 1,118 of CASBQE010000077.1, read as the reverse complement.
AGCCATCCAGCACTTCTCGGCGGCACATCCCAATGTATTCGTCATTCTTCAACGTGCTGCCAATGTTCACTTCAACATTGGAGGGCGAAATCATCTTCATCTTTCGCACACGGCGATCGATGATCTCTGGAGGCAAATCAAACTCGCTAACCATGCACAGCGGAATGGCACCACCGCAGGGCTTGACATTGTTCAACTTGCGTTCAATTAAATAGGTTTCAATCCCAGCTTTCGTTAAAACTTCCGCAGCGGAGGAACCCGCAGGTCCACCACCGACAACTGCAACGCGTAGTGCCAAAGCTTTTCTCCTAAATCGTTGTAAAAGCTACAAAGCATACTATCACGGACTTTTCATCCAAAGGGCACTATCAGCGCTAGATCTGACCAATTTGAAATAGAGTTTAACAATTGCCGTAATGCAGCTTAATGAAAATGATGATCAAGATGCAGTAAGTTCTAAACCTAAAACGGCTTAATCAACAACGTCACTCGTTATTCGCCATTCGCCATATTTCCTACCGAGACGCTACGCATTGGTAAAGCCAGTCCAAAGGACTTACGCCATTCATTCGTGATTCGCCATTCGTGATTCGCCATTCCCCCCTCGCTATTCCTTCCATGCGCCCCATTCTTTACCTCGCCATTACCAACCACGGCTTTGGACACGCTACTCGTGCGGCTTCCGTTGCCGCTGAAATTCAGCAATCGTGCCCTGATGTGCTATTAATTTTGGTCACCACGGCTCCGCGATGGCTTCTAGAAGGATACATTTCAGGTGATTTCATTTTGCGTCCCCGCGCTTACGACATCGGTGTGATTCAAACCGACAGCATCACTATGGATAAAGTCGCGACGCTGAAAAAGCTGCAAGAGTTGAAAGCGCGTCAGGCTTCTATCGTTGCGTCTGAAGTCAACTTTATTCAACAAAATCGGGTGGGGTTAGTTTTGGCAGATCTGCCGCCCCTAGCTGCCGCGATCGCTAAAGCCGCCCACATTCCTTGCTATATGATGAGCAACTTTGGCTGGGATTTTATTTATCAGGCATGGCAAGCGGAACTGCCTGAGTTTGGCGAAATTGTGGAGTGGATTCAGGGCTGTTTTAGCCAGTGCGATCGCCT
>CASBQE010000076.1 GCA_949127665.1 Synechococcales cyanobacterium PMM_0083 | reverse complement strand
TAGGGTTGTCTGCGATGACGCATGGACTCTGTAGTCCTTTGTCTGTTCGTGTCTTCGTGGTGCATTGTCTCATCAGCAATGAAGGCAGAATATCCTGAATCTTAATAGAATATTTTCAGCGAAGATAGAAGCAAACTCATTGAAGTCATTCTATGCCAAACGAAGCAGCGCAATTGTGGATTGTGACCGAAGTTGAAACCACCCAAACAACGGAAGTTGTGCAGGGAGAGCGAGGCGGCGGCGATATTGGCGGTGGGTATGGACAACCGAGGGTGACTGATCAGGTTAAGACGATTGTGCGGCAGCGGGTGCCACTGGATGCCGTTGCCCTCAAAACTCAAATGAACGGCTTGCTCCAAGTGGTTGGAGAAGTCTTTGACCAGGCAACGCAACAGAGTGATCTGACCCTGGATGAAGTGGAACTCTCGGTCGAAATTAACGCCCAAGGGCAAGTGAGTATCTTGGGCAATGGCGGATCGCTGAGTGATAAAGGTGCGATCAAACTGAAGTTCAAACGATCCACTCCAACGGTTTGAAATGAGCTGTAACTGGGCGATATCGATTAGCTCTGGCAGAACCGTTTCGCGACGTACAGGCTACCCAGTTTGTTTGATCAGGAAAGGGCGATCGAGGTTTGGAGAATAATCTATGGTGGGGAAGGGCGATCGACAAGAAATTGGCAAACCAAGAACAGAAGAATACAATGAGCGTTAGAGAACAACTGTTGCAAACAATTGAACAAGCACCAGAACCGCTTCTGCATGAGACATTGAACTACTTGCGTTACCTGATCGAAAAACATCTTGATGAACTAGAAGAACAGCAAGATCTAGAAGACCTCCACTCAGCCAGAGAAGATCTCCACCACAGCCGCACGGTTTCTTTGGCACACCTTAAACAGGAATTAGGTCTGTGAGCTACACGGTCGAAATTTCCTCTCTTGCTACCCGTCAAATTAAAAAGCTACCTCCAGAGATTCAGATACAAGTGCTTGCTCAGCTTGAAGAATTAGCCGAGCATCCTCGCCCCGATGATGTCACTAAACTGAAAGGTGAAGATAACACCTACCGAGTACGGGTGAAAAACTACCGTGTTGTTTACGAAATTTTTGATGAACAGCTTATTGTTTTAATCGTCAAGGTGGGGCATCGACGTGAGATTTATCGTAAGTAGCATAAGTTTTGGGATACTTACTTTGTGCAGACTAGACCACTGCCCCTATGTTCAATCACAGCATTGAGGATGATACGTATTAGCTCTTGCGGAACCGTTTCGCGATGTACAGGCTACGCTAGGGCATTTTGTTTGAGAGAAGACGATCGCTCCTCTCAAAAGGGCGATCGCTTCCTTTCTGCAAACTTTTTGCGCCCATTTCCGGTTCTTGAGCTACAACAGGCTCTAGCAATGCCCAATTCGCGGTGAGGAATGGGGATCATCAAATGGGACGAGTCTTTATTTCAGTCGGGCATGGGAGTTTGGGAAACGGTCGGCTCAACCTGGGTTTTGAAGATGTGGAAGCATCAGAGATCAAGGAAATGCTTCTGCTGCGAGATGTGACGATGCAAGAAGCGCGATCGCGTAGCTTAGAAGTGCTGTTGGTGCCAGATGACTTCAGCCTAAAGCAGACGATCCAGTGGATTAACTATCGCCATCGCACGAACGATATTGCTGTGGAACTATATGCCGAAACTCACGCTGATCCAACATTTCGCGGCGCTGGAGTTTATTACATTGCCCACAATCGCGATCGCAAGCAACACGCCGAACTGATGCTGCTTGCCCTGACCCGCCGCGTTCCTCAAATTGTGATTCGCGGTGCCTTGCCTGATACCGCTTCTGGACTGGGTTATCTCGCATTTTGTCGGCAGTTGATTCCAGCATCCTTAAAGCTTCAGGTGGGCGTATTCAGCAATGCCGAGGATCGCTATCTGATGCAAAATCGCCGACAAGAGCTAGCCTTAGGCATTGTCGAGGGGCTGCTGACCTGGAGCCGCTTCCTGACTGGTGAAACAAACCTGATGACAACTCCTCTCCGACCAGCCCCGCCTTCCTATCCTAGTATTCCGATCAACCTGAATGGGCGCTTGTATGGAGAACAGGGGATTTTGATCAACGGCAACGCTTGCATTCCAATTGATTTGGTCGATCGCTTGGGTGTCACCTCTAACCAAATGAACCAGAGTCGGCGGGTTTCCTATGGCGGCATCGTTTATGTGAAAGCGATCGATTTGCGCGAGTCCAATCTTTCCGTATCTTGGGATAGTCTGACTCGCACTGTGAGCGTGCGATCGCTGCTGCAAACCGGACGGCAGTTAAACGACATCACCGGTAAGGGCTACACGTCAGAAGTGCAACTGTTGATGTTTCTCAAAACCCACCACGAAGCAGGACTGGCTCAATTTCCTGATATCGCTCGTCTGTATCGAGAAGAAGCGGCTCAAGAAGGCATTAGCTATGACATTGCCTTTGCTCAAATGTGTGTCGAAACTGATTTTCTGCGATTTGGCAGAATGATTAAACCTAGCCAAAACAACTTTGGTGGATTAGGAGCCAGCGGCAGCGCTGAAGGAGCTTCCTTTGCCAGTGTGCGGCTTGGAGTACGGGCGCACATTCAACATCTCAAAGCCTATGCCAACACCGTACCCCTGCGGGAAGAAGTGGTTGATCCTCGGTTTCACTTCATCACTCGTGGCATTGCACCCCAAGTAGAGCAGTTGACAGGGCGCTGGGCTGCCGACCCAAACTATGGCGATCGCATCCTATCGATCATCCGCCAGCTTTACGAAGCATCTGGGTTACTCTAACGTTTTTATTTAGAGAAACACGCGATGCTGCAATGAAGGCATTTGGCGGCGCACTTGTTCTAAACGGGACGGTTCGATCGCCGCGATCGCCACACCGGGTTTATCTCCCGCATCCGCTAGCACCGTACCCCAAGGGTCAATAATCATCGCGTGTCCATGAGTTTGCCGCATCGCGTAATGCCGTCCCGTTTGGGCAGGTGCCAGCACGTAGCTAGTGTTTTCAATTGCCCGCGCTTGCAGCAGCACTTGCCAGTGATCTTTGCCCGTGTAAGCAGTGAACGCCGCTGGAATGAATAGCACTTCTGCGCCCATTTGGGATAAGTGACGATAAAGCTCCGGGAACCGCACATCGTAGCAAACAGAAAGCCCCAAATTGCCTAAATCTTTAGACGGGTAAACAGGCGGCATTCGTAGCCCTGCCAACACCGTGACTGATTCTTGATAGGTGTTACCATCTGGCACATCAACATCAAACAGATGCACTTTTTCGTATCGGGCAAGCTCTTCTCCACTCGCTCCGACTAGCACCGCCGTATTGTAAACCTTGCCGTTGCCCACGGGAACCGGAAACCCGCCGCCCAAAATAGTCACCTGAAAGCGCTGCGCCATCGTTTTGATAAACTTTTCGCTTTCTTGGGCGATCGCCTCCGCCTGTGCCATTTTATCCTGCTCTTCTCCTAAAAATGAAAAGTTTTCTGGCAGTGCCACCAGTTCCGCACCCTGGCGCACGGCTAGGTCAATTAGTTCTTCTGCTTCCGCCAGATTCTTCTTTAAATCGGGCACACTTGTCATTTGAATGGCAGCCGCCAAGTAAGATCTCATAAACTCAAACCCCATTGCATGGATGACTTTGAGCGATGGCTGCCTGAAACGTCAGACTTGCACCATTCAAAGATTACCCAGTCGTAACCCGTTTTCACCCCTTAGTTTAATCCCAGTTGAGTCCTTCCGATTGGCACTTGGGAAATTCCATAGGGAAGCTTGCAAGAGCGATCGC